>CAYQYM010000359.1:0-2796 GCA_964421715.1 uncultured Acidipila sp. | reverse complement strand
GGTGACACCTGCTCCCCCCGTCCACGCCCCAGCACCGCGCCGCCAAGCAGGAAGAGCGGCACGTCTGAGCCGACCTGGGCCGCCAGCGCAAGCCGCCGCGGCAGCCCCAGCTCGAGTCCCAGCTCCCGTTCAAGGCCGATCAGCGCCGCGGCCGCGTTGGCCGAGCCTGCGCCGAGGCCGCCCTGCACCGGCAGCCGCTTCTCAATGTGAATGGACACCTCGGCCGCCACCCCGGCCGCCTTGAGCGCCAGCGCTGCCATCTTCCAGGCGGTGTTGCGGGCATCGAGCGGAACGCGGGCGTCATTCGAAGTAAGCCGAATCGTGGTCTTCGTGGCAGGTCCTGCGTCCACGGTGAGCAGGTCATGCGCCGCGATGGTGTGGTAAAGCGTCACGAGATCGTGAAAGCCGTCGGCCCGCACCGGCCCGATCGCGAGCCCAAGGTTGATCTTTGCAAACGAGCGGAGCTGAACGGCCATGGCCTACTCGATTGCCATGGAAAAGAGGCCCATTGCGCGAATGTCCGCCGGAACCTTTGCCGCCTGGGGATACGGCGCAAAAACCCACTGCCAGCGCGCGCCCGTCAGGTTGGAATCAGCCAGCAGGTCGGCAAGGTAGTTACCGGGCGCGTTCATGGCTGTGCCTTGAGGGCGCGACGGCCAATGTCACGCCGGTAGTACATGCCCTCGAAATGAATACTGCGCAGCCGTGCGTAGCAGAGCTCGAGCGCCTCGGGCAGGGTTGCCGCGGCGGCGGTCACCGCCAGCACGCGCCCGCCCGCGGTGAGGACCTCGCCGTCGAGCAGCGACGTGCCGGCGTGAAAGACCTGGACACTGTGAGCTGGATGGTCAGGTCCGCGATCCTGTTCAAGCCCGGAGATGACCTGCCCTGTCGTGTAGCTGCCCGGGTAACCGGTGCTGGCAGCGATGACGCAGGCCGACGCTCCCGGCCTCCAGCGGAACTCGGTGTCGCTCAGGCGGCCTTCGACGCAGGCCTCGAGAGCCTCCAGCAGGTCGGAGTCGAGCCGCACCAGGATGGCCTCTGTCTCCGGGTCGCCGAAGCGCGCGTTGTACTCGAGCACCATCGGTCCGCGTGCGGTCATCATCAGCCCGCAGTAGAGCACGCCGGTAAAGGGCGTATCCTCGGCGGCCATGCCCTCGAGAGTCGGCTGCACGATGTGGTGCAGAATCCAGTCGCGCATCTCGGGCGCAAGCATTGCGTCTGTCGAGTACACTCCCATGCCGCCTGTGTTCGGCCCGGTGTCTCCCTCGCCGATGCGCTTGTGATCCTGCGCGGGGGCGAGCGGCGCGGCATGCCGGCCGTCGGAGAGCGCCAGGAAGGAGAGCTCCTCGCCTTCGAGAAACTCCTCGAGGACGACGGTTGCCTCCACCGTGCCGAGCAGTCGGCCGCTGAACAGTCCGGCGATGGCATCCTCAGCTTCGCGGCGCGATGCGCAGATGAGCACGCCCTTGCCGGCCGCCAGGCCATCTGCCTTGACCACGACGGGAAAGTGAAAGAGCCCGAGGGAGTCGAGCGCCTCCTGCTGGCTGCTGCAGACGGCGTAGGCCGCGGTGGGGATGTTATGCCGCTGCATGAAGCGCTTGGCGAAACTCTTGCTCGTCTCCAGCATGGCCGCAGCCTGCGTGGGACCGAAGACGGCGAGCCCGCGGCGGCGAAGCTCGTCCACCAGGCCAAGCGAGAGCGGCAGTTCAGGCCCGACCACGGTGAGGTCTGGCTCTTCGGCAGCGATTACACGGAGCAGGTCGCTCAAATCCTTCTGAGAGACGGGCACACACCGCGCCAAGGCAGCCATGCCGCCATTGCCCGGCGCGCAGACGATCTCGGAAACACGCGGCGACTTACGCAGCGCCCAGGCCAGGGCATGCTCGCGCGCTCCCGCGCCGATAACAAGAACTTTCAGGCTCACAGCAGGTAGGCTATCGCATTTGTAAGCTCACCTGCTGTATCAGCCATAGAAAACCGCTGTACAGCTCCTGTCTGCGAGTTGAGACTTGTGCACGGAAGCAGCAGCAGGCTTCACCCATGCAGGAATAAAGCGGCCTGTAGCAAGCCGCATAGCGCTGTGGCCGCATCGGAAATAGACCGCAGCGCGCTCTGTGTAGGTTCAGACCCCCCGCTTGGTGCCATCATGGCAAGCTTTGATCGAAACTTCCAAAGCAAAGCTACTCCTGCGATCGAGATGACCGAGAGAATAATTTTTCGAGAAGCCCATGAGTCGGCCGCCGAGCGCCAAATGCTGAGGTTCGCAAATGCAGCAAGCACGATTATGCCAAGACAGGAGATGGACCTATGGAATGGAGCGAGCCGGTTGTCCACATCAAAGATGCGTTGCGATACAAGATCATCCAGAGAAAATCTCATGTTCGATTCCTTTGAGTGCTACTAACACGACCGATGTACATTTCATACTTTGCGATCGCAGCTACGATTTCCTTGCCGCAGCAGCGCTGACGGATGGACTACCCCCTTATCAGCGTGCGATGTGCGAGCGGGGGGATACCGAGCGCGTACTCAGCAGATTTTCCCAAAGCAGCTGGAAGACTACGAACTGCGAATCCGACTATTGCAAGTTGTAGAGAATCTCCTCGGTTCATCGCTTTGCCTTCGAATATCTGAACTGCTCCTGGCGTGGCTAATGCTAGCATCGATCTTCACGCGCGAAGGTGTAAGGGCCGTCGTTTATGAACAAATAGGCATCTTGTTTGGGGGTACTTGCCAGGGGCAAGACCAACAGCCTGGACTGGTGAGACTTACAGGAGGAGGTCTACCGCATTACGC
>CAYQYM010000358.1:0-2800 GCA_964421715.1 uncultured Acidipila sp. | reverse complement strand
AAGGACGGCGGCGCACGGCCTCGGTAAGCTGGCCGCCCTCATCGAAGCCGACATAGCCCGGCGGCGCACCGATGAGCCGCGCTACGGCGTGCTTCTCCATATACTCCGACATGTCAATGCGAACCATTGCCTGCTCGTCATCGAAGAGGAATTCGGCGAGCGCACGCGCGGTCTCCGTCTTGCCCACGCCGGTGGGACCAAGAAACAGGAAGGAGCCGATGGGACGCCGCGGGTCGCTAAGCCCGGCACGCGAACGCCGGATGGCATTGGCGACTGTCTTCAGCGCCTCGTCCTGGCCGATGACGCGCTCGCGCAGGCGCTGCTCCATGGTGACCAGCTTCTGCACCTCGCCTTCGAGCATCTTCGAGACCGGAATGCCGGTCCACTTGCTCACGATGCGGGCAATGTCCTCCTCGTCCACCTCTTCCTTAAGCATGCGCTGGCTCGTCTCCGCACCATCCTGGGTTGCATTCAGCTGGCGCAGCTCGGCCTCAAGCCGCGGCAGATCGCCATACTGTATCTGCGCAGCGCGCTCCAGGTTGCCGCGGCGGGTCTGCTCCTCGGCTTCAAAGCGCAGCGCCTCTACTTGCTTCTTCACCTCGCTCAGCCGCGTAATGGCCTCACGCTCCTTCTGCCAGAGCGCGCGCAACCCGGCTGCCTGCTCGTTCAGCTCTGCCAGTTCGCGCTCCACGGCCTCCAGCCGCTCGCGGCTGTTCGGGTCGCTTTCGCGTCTGAGCGCCGCCTTCTCAATCTCAAGCGAGGTCACCTGCCGGTCAAGCTGGTCTATTTCCACCGGCACCGAGCCAATCTGAATGGAAAGCGAGGCCGCCGCTTCGTCCACCAGGTCAATGGCCTTGTCCGGCAGGAATCGATCCGAGATGTAGCGGTGCGACAGCGTGGCTGCCGCCACGATCGCAGAATCCTTGATGCGCACCTTGTGGTGCGACTCGTAGCGCTCCTTGAGCCCGCGCAGGATGGCCACCGTGTCCTCGACGTTTGGCTCGCCTACGTAGACAATCTGGAAGCGCCGCTCCAGTGCTGCGTCCTTCTCAATGTACTTGCGGTACTCGTTCAGCGTGGTGGCGCCGATGGCGCGCAGCTCACCACGCGCAAGCGCCGGCTTGAGCATGTTAGAGGCGTCGATGGCGCCCTCGGCCGCGCCCGCGCCGACCAGTGTATGCAGCTCGTCGATGAAGAGGATGATCTGCCCGTGCGAGTCTTCTATCTCCTTAAGGACGGCCTTGAGCCGGTCCTCGAATTCGCCGCGATACTTGGCGCCGGCAAGCATCGAGCCCAGGTCGAGCGAGATCACGCGCTTGTCGCGCAGGATCTCCGGCACGTCGCCCGAGACGACGCGGCGCGCCAGGCCTTCCACGATGGCGGTTTTGCCCACGCCCGGCTCGCCGATCAGCACCGGGTTGTTCTTCGTGCGCCGCGAGAGCACCTGCACCACGCGGCGGATCTCCTCATCGCGCCCGATCACCGGGTCAAGCTTGCCGCGGCGGGCCAGCTCCGTCAGGTCCTTGGCATACTTTTCGAGCGCCTGGAACTTGGCCTCGGGGTTCTGATCCGTCACCCGCTGGCCCCCGCGCACGGCGGTGAGTCCCCTAAGAATGCTGTCATGCGTCGCACCGAAGCTGGCCAGCAACAACTGTGCGCCATCATTCTTCCGGTCAGAGAGCGCCAGTAGCAGGTGCTCGGTCGAGATGTACTCGTCCTTGAAATTCTCGGCCTCCTTTGAGGCTTGGTCCAGCACCTGCTGCAGTGCCTGACTCATGGAGGGCTGCGCGCCGCCGCCCTGCACCTTCGGCAGGCGGTTCAGCGCCTCCTGCGTCTTCTGGCGCAGCTGCGCGCCCGGTACGCCGATCTTCTCCAGCACCGGCAGCACTACACCCTCGCGGTCCTCGAGCAGGGCGGCCAGGATGTGCAGCGGCAGGAGCTCCGGGTTGCCGTGGTCCGATGCGAGCGAGCCGGCAGCCTGCACCGCCTCCTGCGACTTCACTGTGAACTTGTCCCAACGCATTGCCATGATGATCCCTTAGATGAATAAAAATGAGAGCGGGAGGCGCGCCGCCTCCCGCTCAAGTGTCTTGGTCCAAGCCGGTTCAGGCCGCGTTCTGCCTGCTGCCCGCCTCGCCTTCCACCTGCTTCGGGCTGCCGACTGAGACCTTGATCTGCTTTGGCTTGGCTTCGGCACGCTTGGCGAGCTCAATGCGCAGCACGCCGGCATCGTAGCTGGCCTGCACGCCCTCCGTGTTCACCGTGCTGGGCACAGTAAAGGCGCGATAGAAGCTGCCATAGCGGCGCTCGATGCGATGAAAGTTCTCCTCCTTCTCCTCCTGCTCGAACTTGCGCTCGCCGCGGACGGACAGCGTGTTGTTCTCAAGCTGGATATCAAAGTTTTCCTGCTGCATGCCGGGAATTTCGAGCTTCAGCACGACTTTGTGCTCGTCCTCGTAAATATCGACCGGGGGCACGAAGGCGGTCGAGGCCAGGGGATCGGACTCGCCCTGGGTGCGGCTGAGCTCCTGGAACAGGGAATTGACCCGGTTCTGGAGCGCAAAGGCTTCGCGGAAGGGGTCCCAACGTGAAATGGCCATGATGTGTAGTCCTCCGAAGATTTCGGTTGATGGGCCGGTTGAGCCGGCCTTACCACCTATTTGACTTATAATATACCATAAGTTGATTCACAAAATATGAGCAAAATATTGTCATATTTAACGCGGATGCTGGCAAAGTGTTCGCCCGCTGTTTTCCGCGTTTCCCCGTCCCCCTAGCCGCTCCGTCCTTGCGCTACCAT
>CAYQYM010000357.1:0-2805 GCA_964421715.1 uncultured Acidipila sp. | reverse complement strand
GCCCGGTCCGAGTCTTTCGCCGTGGACGCTGTACTAGGCGCCCGACTTGTCTACGAGGTTGCGGAGCACGGCCAGGTCCAGCACATCGCCCTCGCGCGCGATGCCCTCGCCGTAAAGGATGTCGAACTCGGCGTCCCGGTACGGCGCTGCCACCTTGTTCTTCACGATCTTGATCTTGGTGCGGGAGCCGGTTACTACTTCACCTTCCTTCACCGCACCGATACGGCGGATATCCACGCGCACCGAGGAGTAAAACTTCAGCGCACGGCCGCCGGTGGTCGTCTCGGGATTGCCGAACATGACGCCGATTTTTTCGCGGATTTGATTGATGAAGATGAGCGAGGTGCGGGACTTGGCCACCGTTCCCGTGAGCTTGCGCAGCGCCTGCGACATCAGGCGCGCCTGCAGGCCCACATGCGAATCGCCCATTTCGCCGTCGAGTTCGGCCTTGGGCACGAGGGCGGCGACCGAGTCCACGACGAGAACGTCGATGGCCCCGGAGCGGACCAGCGCCTCGGTGATCTCCAGCGCCTGCTCCCCGTAGTCCGGCTGCGAGACGAGCAGGTTGTCCGTATCCACTCCAAGCTTGCGGGCGTAGATGGGGTCGAGCGCGTGCTCGGCATCGACAAACGCGGCCATGCCGCCGGCCTTCTGCGCCTCGGCGATGATCTGAAGCGTGATCGTCGTCTTGCCGGAGGACTCCGGACCGAAGATCTCGATGACGCGGCCGCGTGGCACGCCGCCCACGCCCAGCGCGGCGTCAAAGGAGATGGAGCCGGTGGAGATGACCGAGATGGGCACGACGGCCTCGCGCGAGCCCAGCCGCATGATGGAGCCCTTGCCAAACTGCTTTTCAATCTGCGAAAGCGCCAGTTCCACGGCGCGTGAACGGTCATCAGCCACGATGCGACTCTCCAGTCCCCTGAACGCACTTTGCAGGCACACGCCGGCTCAGCCGGTGATGAGAGCGAGGTTTCTGCGTGCGTAGGATAGCCGGATTCTAGCACCCCGTGCAGGGCGAATAAAAGAGAGAACGAATGCCCGGAAGTACCGCCCGGAGTCTGCCGCAGGCTCAGCGCTGCAGCAGGTCCACCGGTTCGTTCACATCCATCACGCGGAACAGCGGGGCGAGCGCCGGATGCTGCCTGCTTACCGCCTGAAACATCTCCCACGCAACCCGCCGGTAAGAAAAGTGGCCCTGCGGCGTGGAACGGATTTCGCTGATGTAAACCGCCTCCGCCAGGTCCATCTTAAAAAGCGCCCGTGTGCGCGTGCCGAGCGGGAGCAGGTAGCTGGCCGTCTGCGGCTCACCGGCCGCCGCAAGCTGGCGCGCCGCCGCGTGGGCGGCCTCCGCGGCCCGCTCGTAGGCAGGCAGGAGACCGGCAGCTTCCAGCCCCTCCGGCGTCTCGTAGCCGTGCCTCCAGGTGAAGTCCTGCAGCACCTGCGTGCACCTGCGATGCCGGTGCATGTCGCGGAAGCCGCCGATGTCCATCAGGATGTCGAAGCGCAGCGCGTGGCCGGCAGAGAACTCGCGCAGCAGCTCATCGTGTCGGCCCCGGTGCCTTGCTCCCAGTGCGACAAGCTCGGCCACGCGCGCGCCGCTTAGCCCGGCCACCGCATCGCGCAACTGCCGGAAGCTGAAGTGGCTGGCCCCGTAGAGCAGCGTCGCGGCAATCTCCACGTCGAGCGGTTCGGTTCGCTCCACCAGGTCGACCACGGGTGCATTTTTAACGGAGGCCTCCTGCAACAGCTCTTCGGCAGCCTGGGCCAGCTCGCGCCGCGTGGCTATCTGGTAGTCGTTCGGAGCCGCATACTTCACCAGCGTAGGTGCCACGCGCACCTCGCGCGCCGTGCCGCCGTCGACGTCCTGGTTCACATTCCAGGCCGCACCCGCGGCGGCCGCGCGCAGCCGCTCGCCCAGCAGCCGCACCTCCGCATAGGCTGACGAGAGCAGCCGTGAGATCTGCGTTTCGAGCGTGCGGGCGTTCACAATCTGGCCCAGGGAGGTGTTCGTGGCCAGCGGCAGCAGGTAACGCGCCACGTCAAAGGCGCGGGCGCGCAGGGTGCGGTCAAAGGCTTCGGGCTTCATCTCCCCGGGCCGGGTTACGCTTGCCTTGAGCTGCGCAAAGACGCCCTCGGTGGCCTCTTCGTAAGCCGCAAAGCTGCTTTGTACGCTCGCGGTGTAGAGCTGGCGGCTGGCCTCGGCCATCTCGGGCAGGTACCAGCCGCTCCTGCGAAAGTTCTGGTACCTTGTAGAGCGCTCCTGGCCATCCCACCGCTGCTCGTCCACCAGCACGATGGCGGCCAGCAGAGAAAGCCGCTCCACGGCGAAGGCGATGTGCGCCAGGTCGGCGATGGAGCGATGGCCATACTGGAAATAGAATGTGTTGAGGAACTGCTCCGCGCGCTGACTGCTGATCTCCTTGAGCGACTCCTTCATGGAGAGCGTTGACCGCGAGTACTTGGCCATGGCGTAGGCCAGCACCTCGGGGTCCGCGCCATGCACGGCGAAGACCTCCGTCTGGTTCTGGGCCTCGACGGCAGGCGTAGCGGCAGAAAGGGAAGCAGCAGCGATGTCAGGCATGGTGGGCAATAGAATACGGCATCGCTCCGTGCGCGGCGCAGGGCTTTTTGCCGCAGGCCTGCATGGCGCGCCTGGCGGAGCCGATGGCCACAGCGCCGCGGGCGCGAAGAGCCACGGTGCCCTGGGCGAAGATGTCCTAGGGCAGGTGGCGCACCGGCCCTGGCCATTGCCGCGCGGCCGCTGGGTTATGACGCAGCGATGGAACGATCTGCTCTTTGCCC
>CAYQYM010000356.1:0-2808 GCA_964421715.1 uncultured Acidipila sp. | reverse complement strand
CCGCGACGGCGAGTTTCTTCTTGGTCTGCTCCTGCCCGATCACGTACTCGTCGAGAAAAGCCTTGACCTCCTGCGGCTTCGGCAGGTGGGCGGGCGCGGCGCCCGGCTGGGCCTCGCCCCGATCGTCTTCGAGGATCGAGTTGCAGACGGCCACGCATTCATCGCAGATGTACGCGCGCGGATAGTCGCTCGGCGAAGAGATCAGCTTGGCAACAGCGTCCTGCGACTTGTGGCAGAACGAACAGCGTAGGGTTTCGTCCGATCCCGTGCGCGTCTTCATGAAGAGCTTGCTCCTTGAGCCCAGATCGTTCGGGGCCGCAGGACGAGGGACTTGCTACGTCCTGGGCCGGTCAATGATCTCGTCGATGATGCCGTACTCCTTGGCCTGGGGCGCGTTCATAATGAAGTCGCGTTCCACGTCGCGCTCGATGCGCTCAAGCGTCTGGCCGGTGTGCCTGGACATCAGGTTGTTGGTGATCTCGCGAATGCGAAGGATCTCGCGAGCGTGGATGTCGATATCCGTGGCCTGGCCGGAGAGCCCGCCCATCGACGGCTGGTGAATCAGGATGCGGGAGTTCGGCAGCGCAAAGCGCTTGCCCGCCGTGCCGGACATCAGCAGGAATGCGCCCATGCTCGCCGCCTGCCCGATGCAATAGGTAACGACGTCGTTCCTGATGAACTGCATCGTGTCGTAGATGGCGAGGCCGGCCGTGATTGAGCCGCCCGGCGAGTTGATGTAGAGCTGGATATCCTTCTCCGGGTCTTCCGCCGAGAGAAACAGCATCTGCGCAATGATGAGATTCGCGATCTGGTCGTCGATCGGGGTGCCGAGGAAGATGATGTTGTCGCGCAGCAGACGGCTGTAGATGTCGTAGGCGCGTTCGCCTCGACTCGTCTGCTCGATCACCATGGGTACCAGTGCCATGCCTGCCTATACTCTCCCGGGGTCTTGCAGCCCCGATTTACTGCACGCCGGTGTTAAAGACCGCGTGGGTAGCAAGCTGCCCGCGTGGCCCTGGGTACTTATCAGGACGCCAATCGCTCGTACAGCAAGCTTCCGGTTTTCTCTCTGCGAAGTTGTTCACGGATTCTAGCGAGTGTGCCATCCTCCGTCAAACGCTGACGCAGAGTTTCCACCGGCTCGCGTGTTTGCAATGAGATAACCTCGAGCTCGCGCTCGAACTCGTCCTCCGTCACCACCACGTTTTCCACATCCGCGATGCGGTCCAGCAGCAGCGAGGCCTTCACTTCGTTCACTGCCGAGTCGCGCTGCGCCTCGCGCAGACGGCCAAAATCCAGCTTGCGCATGTCTTCCGTGCGCATGCCCTGCTGCGCCAGCGCGCGCAGCCCGCGATCCAGACGCGCATCAATCTGCTGCTGCACCAGCGATTCCGGAACCGGGAAGGTGTAGCGGGCGATCAGAGCCTCCAGCAGCTTGTCCTTGGTTGCCGCTTCAATGCCACGCTTCTTGTCGTTTGCGAGGTGCTCCCTCAGCTTCTGCTTGAAGTCTTCCAGCCCCTCGTATTCGCCCAGTTCCCTGGCAAACTCGTCGTTCAGTTCAGGCTGAAGCTTCTTCTTGATGCCCTTCACCGTCACATCGTAGGAGACGGTTTTCCCTGCCAGGCGGCGCTCACCGAAATTCTCCGGGTAGGTGACCTCAAATTTGAGTTGCTGGCCGGTATTCGCCCCGCGCAGTGCCTCGTTGAACGCGGGCAGAGTGTTCTTGCCGCCCACCTCGATCGTCACCTCGTCGCCCGCGATCGGCTCCGTCTCACCCTCACCCTGAAAGCTGCCCTTGAAGCTGATCAGGGCCCAGTCGCCTTCGGCCAACGGGCGCTCCTCGTCCACCGTCTCCATCGTGGAGCGGGAGTCGCGCACGCGCTCAAGCTCGGCCTCAAACTCGGCTTCCGTGAGCGAGATCTCCGGCTTCTCTACCTTCACGTCCTGGTAGCCGTCCACGGCTATCTCGGGAATGATCTCGAACATCGCGGTGAACTTCAGCGGCTTTCCGTCCTCGAGGTGCAAATCGGTAACCTGCGGCTGCGAGATCGGGCGAAGCTGCTGCCGCTCGATCGCTGTCCGAAAGTGCCCTGGCAGCACCGACTCGACCACATCCTGCCGGATGCCCTCGGCAAACCGCTTCCGGATGAGCGACTCCGGCACCTTGCCCGCGCGGAATCCAGGAATGCGCGCCTGCTTCTGATAGTTGCGCACCACCTTGCGGAAGGCCTGCGCAACCTCGTCGGCCGGAATCTCGATCGCAACCGAACGCGTCACGTCAGGGTTGAGCGTCGGGCCGTGCGGGTGGTGTTCGTGGGTGTGCTCCGCGGTCGCGGATTCAGGGGTGTTCTCGGTAGTTTCGACTGTCTCTGCTGAACTCAACGTGTGCCTTCCAGATGCGCTCGTCCAACCGTTCCCGGAATGTGCCGGGACAAGTGGTTGGATGGTCTTTTTGTATGGTACGGAGCTTTGATAAGAGGGTCAAACGACGGCACGGACGCAGCGAACCACCATACCGCATCCTCAATCCTTACCTATCCTTCGCCCGCCCTGACGCTGCAACAGGCGATGCAGCAGAAGGCATTATCCACGTCCAGCCCGCCTTTCCGCGAGCCTGCGGCATGTTTCAATGAAACAGGTGCCTGCTCGCGTTTACGCACACAGCACACGAGTCAGTTTGAAGGATACACATTACCCATGCAATTGAATTGCGGGATCGTCGGTCTGCCGAATGTCGGCAAGAGCACCATCTTCAACGCGCTCACCTCCGCCAAGGCCCAGGCGGCCAACTATCCCTTCTGCACCATC
>CAYQYM010000355.1:0-2808 GCA_964421715.1 uncultured Acidipila sp. | reverse complement strand
GGGCTGAAGTCGGCAAAAGCCTGTTCAGTGAGCAGCGGCACGATGCAGGGCCTGGTGTGCGGGCGGGGCACGGAGGGCTCGGCGGACACGGGGTTGGACGAGCCGACCTGCGGCTGAGCCGGTGGGGTGACGACCTGTGCATGCAGACCGAGCGGCCCGGTCAGCAGCAGGGTAAGCGGAAACAGAGAGGCGCGGGGGAGTTTCACGGAGGGGATGCTCCTTGAGAGGATGGCTCCGCGTCAAGCATTGCGGGCGAACCCAGTATAGGCATGTTCCTGCCTCAGGAGAGCGGTGGCATTGACATGGGGATCAAAAAGCCCGGCGCAAAGCGCCGGGCTTTCATTGCTGCGGTTTCGAAGGAGCGTAAGCGCTACTCCTCCGGCTGAATGGTGACCTTGACGTGCGCAGTGACCTCGCGGTGCAGCTTGATGGGGATGTGGAACTCGCCCAGCTGCTTTAGCGGCTCATCGAGCTGTATCTTGCGGCGTTCGATATTGAAGTTCTTGGCCTCAAGCTGCTGTGCGATGTCCGCGGAGGTGACGGAACCGAACAGGTGCTCGTTCTCGCCCACCTTGCGGGTAAACAGCAGCGCCACGGTATCGAGCTGCGCCACAAGCTGCTCAGCCTCAGACTTCTCGCGGGCGGAGCGGCGGACGGCAGAGGCTTTCATCTGCTCAATCACAGCCTTGTTGGCCGCGGTGGCCTGCATGGCCAGCTTTTTGGGCAGCAGGTAGTTGCGGCCGTAGCCGTCGGCTACCTTCACCACGTCGCCGCGGTGGCCCAGGTTAACAACATCTTCCTTCAGAATGACTTCCATTGCGATCTCCGAATCTTGCCGCCGGAGCGTTCTGCTGCCGGCGGTCTGTGCGCACGTGCTAGTAGCGGGCGGCAAAGGGCAGCAGGGCGATATTGCGTGCCTGCTTGATGGCGCGCGTGAGCCGGCGCTGGTGCGTGGTGCAGACACCGGTCAGGCGGCGGGGCGTGATCTTGCCGCGCTCGGCCACGAACTGCTGCAGAAGGCGAACGTCGCGATACGGAATGGCATCGATCTTCTCGGTGCAGAACTTGCACACCTTTTTGCGGCGGAAGAACTTGCGGCCGCCCGGGCCGCCGGGACCGCCGGTGGGACGGGGACCGCGCGGACCGGAGCCGGGGCCTGTGCTGGTGGCAGCCGGAGCTGCGGGAGTGGATTGCGGTGTAGTTTCGTCAGCCATGTTGTCTCTCTCTTTTCCTGAATGCGTGGTGTGGCCTAGGCGGTGGCCGGGGCGGCAGCCGCGGGCTCGGAATCAACCGGAGCCGGGGCGGCCGCGGCAGGCTCAGCCGCGGGCAGTGCGCTCAGCTTGCGGCGGGAGGCGCGAATCGCCTTGATCTTGTTCAGGCGCTTCTCCTCTTCGTCCATGCGCACCGTGATGAACTTAATGACGGGTTCTGAGACGCGCAGGCGGCGCTCGAGCTCGGCCACCAGCTTGCCATCCGCATCAATGGTCATCAGGATGTAGTTGCCCTCGGCGAACTTGCGCACGAGGTAGGCGAGCTTGCGACGGCCCAGCCGCTCGGTGGAGCGGACGTTGCCGCCGCCGCTGGTGACCGTGGTCTCAAAGCCGGCGATCAGCTTGTCCACATCTTCGTCCTGCGCGTCAGGCCGGACGATAAACATTACTTCGTAGAAACGCTGCATAAGATTCTCTCTTCTTCTTTCAATTCACTTGCCGGCCTGCGCTCCTGGTTCAGGGAGCAGACCTGGTTCCGTCCTGCTAGGGCTTGCTGCTGTCCTGCTCCGCCGGGCCGTTTTGCTCGCGGCGGTTGATCTTGTTCATGGCGGCGGTGATGCCCCTGGCGATCACCGTCTCCACTGCTCCTGCCGCCCGGTCGAGCGCCGTGTCCAGCACGGCGAGCTCGGCTTTGCGCAGCGGCGTGAGCAGGTAGTCCTTGCCGCGCCGTCCGGCCGTGGCCGGATTGCCTTCTTCCGGCCCGACGCCGATTCTCAAGCGTGGCCAGTCCTGCGTCTGGAGCGCTCCGTTGATGGATTTCGCTCCGTTGTGCCCTCCCGCGCTGCCGTTCTGCCTGAGCCGCACACTGCCCAGCGGCAGGGAGAGCTCATCGAAGATCACCAGCAGTTCGCGGGCCGGGTCAATGCCGAATTCGCTGACCAGCGCGGCCACTGCCGCTCCGCTCAGGTTCATCCAGGTTTCCGGCTTGGCAAGGATTACGTCCCGCCCCGCCAGGGTGATACGGGCGGTGAGGGCGCGCGAGCGGCGATTTGCCACCTGTACGCCCTGGTTGCCGGCAATGCGGTCGATGGCCAGGAACCCCGCATTGTGCGGAGTGAACTGGTACTCGATCCCGGGATTGCCCAACCCCACCACCAGGAACACGCCTTACTTCTTCGCCTTGTCGGAGTCCGCAGTCTCCTGCTTGCCCTTCTTGGCGACCTCGGGTTCGGCTGCACCGCCGGCGGCTACGGCATCGGCTGTGGGTGCTGCCTCTTCCTTCACGGAGGTCACGTGCGCCACTGCCGTGTTCTCGTCGGTGAGGAACTTCAGCCTGCCGGCGTGCGGCAGGTCCGACACGCGCAGCACGGTGCCAAAGCCCAGGTTCGAGATGTCCACGTCGATGTGGCTGGGAATGTCGCTCGGCAGGCATTCGACCTCCACCTCGCGCAGCACCTGATCCAGGATGCCGCCCTGCTGCTTGACGCCTACGGGCACGCCGTTAAGCTGAATCGGCACCTCGACGCGGATCGGCTTGTCGAGAGCGATGCGCTTGAGGTCCACGTGCAGCAGGCGGCCCTGCAGGGGCTCGCGCTGC
>CAYQYM010000354.1:0-2832 GCA_964421715.1 uncultured Acidipila sp. | reverse complement strand
GTTCTGGAGCGGCAAGGAGATCAACCTGGCCAGCCGGCACCCCTTCCAGTGGATCGTCTTTATAGGCGTGGTGCTGTATGCGCTTGTGTTCTTCTCAAAGGAGGTGCTCTTCGTGATGGCCTTCATTTACATGTTTTCCGGCATCGTGGCGCGGGCCGCTTACTCCTGGCGGCGGAACCGCAAGGACACACGCCGGCAGCCGCTTACCTCGAAAACGGGACAGGCCAACTGAATGAGCGAACGACAGAAGATTGCCATTGCCGGCGCGGGCTCCCTGCGCGGCAAAGAGCTGAATGACACGCTGACAGATTCAGTCTTCGCCGCGGCGGAGGTTCGGCTGCTGGACGATGGCGATGCGCTGGGGCAGCTTGAGACCACCGGGGACGAGATCACCTTTGTGCAGCAGCTTGAAGCCGGCTCGTTCGCAGGCATGGACTACGTCTTTTTTGCCGGAAGCGAGGCAACGACGCTCAAATACTGGGACGCCGCGGTGAACGCCGGAGCCAGCGTGGTGGACCTGAGCGGAGCGCTGGCCGGCACTCCGGGCGTGCCCGTGCGGGCACCGTGGGTGGAAGAGGCAGACGGCGTGCTTGGATTGCAGACGCACGCGGTGGTGGCTGCGCATGCTGCCGCACTTGTGCTGGCGCTGCTGCTGGATGCGCTGCAGAAAGCAGCCGCTGTACGCACAGCCTCGGCCACGGTGCTGGGGCCGGCCTCTGAGTTCGGAGCTGCCGCCGTGGATGAGCTACATCAGCAGACGGTGGGCCTGCTGAACTTTCAGAGCCTGCCCAGGGAGGTCTTCGGAATGCAGACGGCCTTCAACCTGCTGCCCTCCTTTGGCAGCGAGGCCACGGCCAGCCTCGCAGCAACGGAGCAGGCCATTCGCTCGCACTACGAGACACTTGCGGGGAACCGGCTGCCCGGAATCGTCGTACAACTCATCGAAGCGCCGGTGTTTCATGGCTACGGCATCTCGCTCGCAGTGGAGCTGGACACGTCCGCAACGCTGCCCGCCCTGCGCGAAGCCCTGGGCGGCGCGCATGTTGAGGTGACGGCCGGCGACGACGAGACGCCCACGAACCTGAGCAGCGCCGGGCAGGACAAGGTGCTGGTGCGCCTGCGCGGCGAAGGCACGCGCTACTGGTTATGGGCCACGGCCGACAACCTGAAGCTGGCCGCGCTGAATGCCGTGGCCTGCGCCATGGAGCTGGGCCGGCTGCGCCCTCGCGGCAAGGTGCAGTAGCGCCGCTGCGCCGGTCTCCTCATCCACTTAATCACCTGAAGAAAGCAAAACAGAGAGACGATGCATCGCTGGTCAAAGATTTTCGTTCCCACCCTTCGCGAGGCGCCGGCAGACGCCGAAGTTGCAAGCCACAAGTTTCTGCTACGCGCCGGATACGTGCGCCAGCTTGGTGCGGGCATCTACTCCTACCTTTTTCTGGGACAGCGTTCGATCCACAAGATCATCAGCATTGTGCGCGAGGAGATGGATCGCATCGGCCAGGAGTTCCTGCTGCCGGGAATCATGCCGTCTGAAGTATGGGAGCAAAGCGGCCGCTGGACCGCGATGGGGCAGAACATGTTTCGCCTCCAGGACCGCAAGGGCGCCTGGCTCTGCCTGGGCATGACGCATGAAGAGGTGATGACCGACATCGCCCGCAAGGAGCTGCGCAGCTATAAGCAGCTACCGCAGATCTGGTACCAGATTCAGACGAAGTACCGCGATGAGCCGAGACCGAAGTCGGGCCTGCTGCGCGTCCGCCAGTTCCTGATGAAGGACAGCTACAGCTTTGATCTTGATGCGGCAGGGCTCGACAAGAGCTTCTCGCTGCACGACGAGGTCTACCGCAGGATCTTCACGCGCTGCGGCCTGAGCTTCGTCGCGGTGGAGGCGGACTCAGGCGCAATGGGCGGCTCGCAGTCGCAGGAGTTCATGGTCTACACCGACGCCGGAGAAGACCTGATTGCCAGCTGCGCGCGGTGTGGCTATGCGGCCAACATGGAAAAGGCGACTTCCAGGCTCGCGCCGGTGAAGGATTTGCCGCCCACCGGCGAGGGCAGGCCGGAGCTGGTACACACGCCGGGCAAAGCTGCAATTGTCGACGTGGCGAAGTTCTTCCACATCACCCCGGCACAGGACATCAAGTGCGTGGCCTACATGGCCGAAAAAAAGACAGGCAAAGGCGAGAGCGCGTGGCTGCCAGCCGCGGTGTTTCTGCGCGGCGACCACTCCGTGAACGAAACCAAGCTGCTGGGTCTGCTGGGCGCGGCAGAGCTGCGCACCATGGAGGCCGAGGAGCTGGCAAAGTGGCTCGATGGCCCGGCTGGCTACCTGGGCCCCATCGGTCTGAAGCATGCAGCCGAGCTGGGCGATGATGGCCTGACCGTGGTGCTCGACCACGGACTGGAAGGCCGGTCTAACCTGGTGTGCGGCGCCAACAGGCTCGACTACCACTACCGCAATGCGACCCCGGGCCGTGACTTCTCCTGGACTGTTGCCGCCGACATTCGCAACGTGCTGGAGAACGAGGGCTGCCCGGTGTGCGGCGCTCCGCTCAAGGTGGCCAAGGCGGTAGAAATTGGTCACATCTTCAAATTGGGCTACAAGTACTCTGAGAGCATGGGCGCGCGCGTGCTTGACCCGAACGGCCGCGAGGTGACGCCCATCATGGGCAGCTACGGCATCGGCATCGAGCGCATCCTCACCTCGTCTATTGAGCAGTCGCACGATGAGAACGGCTTCTGGCTGCCGCGCTCGATCGCTCCATTTGAGGTCGTCGTGACCATAACCAACGTGAGCGATGCTGCCCTGCTGGAGGCAGGGGAGAAGAT
>CAYQYM010000353.1:0-2834 GCA_964421715.1 uncultured Acidipila sp. | reverse complement strand
CCCTCAGGGAGAGCCTTTTTGTTGATCAGGTGTAACGAAAGAGTTAGCCGACGACTTCAATGCCCATGGAGCGGGCCGTGCCTTTGATGCTCTTGATTGCAGCTTCGACTGATGCGGCGTTAAGGTCGGGCATCTTCTGCGTGGCGATCTCACGAACCTGCTTCTCCGTCACCTTGCCCTTCTTTTCCTTGTTGGGCGTGCCCGAGCCCTTTTCAATTCCGGCGGCCGTCTTGAGCAGCACGGCCGCGGGCGGGGTCTTGGTGACAAAAGTGAAGGTACGATCCCCATAGACGGTGATGACGACCGGAATGATGAGTCCGGCCATCTCCTTGTTCTGCGTGCGCGCGTTGAACTGCTTGCAGAACTCCATGATGTTGACCTGCGCCTGGCCCAGCGCGGGGCCGACCGGCGGCGCGGGCGTGGCCTTGCCGGCCTCGATCTGAAGCTTTACCTGAGTCTGGACTTTCTTTGTCGGTGCTGCCATTCCTGTTCCTTCTTCCCGGTCAAGCGATGCGCCGTTTCACATCGCCCTGACGACAGATTCTAGTTGTAGCCTGCTGGCGCAAAAACCTCTATGAAACTACCTTCTCCACCTTGCCGAATTCGAGCTCTACCGGAGTTGAGCGGCCGAAGATCGTGACCATGACCTTAAGGGTCTCGCGGTCTTCGTTGACCTCGTCCACCACGCCGTTGAAGTTGGCAAACGGCCCGTCGGTAATGCGGACTGACTCATTCTTCTCGAACTTGATCTTGAGCCGCGGCCTGTCCTTGGACACATCGCTGCGGAAGAGAATCGAGCTGACCTCGGCCTCGTTGAGCGCCACCGGCTTGTCTCCGGTGCCCAGAAAGCCGGTGACGCGCGGCGTGTTCTTGATGACGTGCCAGAGGTCGTTGTCGAGATCCATCTCCACCAGCACGTAGCCTGGCAGGAAGACGCGCTCGACGGTGCGCTTCTTGTTGTTCACGATCTCGGTGACTGGCTCGGTCGGGATCATGATGCGGCCGATGCGGGTCTGGAGTCCGAAGGCCTGGATGCGGCTCTCGAGCGACTCCTTGACCTTGCGTTCAAAGCCGGAATAAGCGTGGATAATGTACCACTTGAAGCGCTCGTTTGCGGCCGGCGCGAGCTGGTCCGCTGGTGTTTCGACGCCTTCTCGGCCTGCGCCGGAGGCGGCATTCCCGGGGGCCTGCCCGACCGTCACTTCACCTGCGGACACGGGCTCAGTCCCATCCTGCTGTATCTGCTCGTCGGCCATCGTTACTGTGCTCCACCCAGCCAGTGCAGGGTCACCTGCAGCAACCGGCCGAGCACGGTGTCCACCACGTAGAAGAAGCCGGAGAAGGCACAGACGGTCAGGATGACGACCACGGTCGTCGACTGCACTTCCGCGCGCGAAGGCGTGGTCACCTTGCGCATCTCGCTGCGGACGTCCTTGAGGAAGTCCGTGGTGCGGGTGAGGAGGCTGGCTGCCTTGTTCTGTTCGCCGGTTTCGTTCGGCAAGGCCATTGCTGCTTTTGCCATGGTTCTCTTCTTTTCTGTGGACGGCTGGCAGGGGCGGAGGGATTCGAACCCCCAAGTTCGGTTTTGGAGACCGACAGTTTAACCGTTGAGCTTACGCCCCTGTGTCAGTTACTTGGTTTCCTTGTGATCCGTATGCTTGCGGCAACGGCTGCAGAACTTCGAGAACTCCAGACGGCCCGTGGTCGTCTTCTTGTTCTTCGTCGTCGAGTAGTTCCGCTCCTTGCATACGGGGCACTGCAATGTCACGATTTCACGCATCACTTTATCCTAAATGATTTTCCGGGTGCATGGGATAGAGCCCTTGCCGCCCGGCTGGTTCTGGCAGGCTGAGCCCCGATGTGATCTCCAGGCCGCAGGCGGCCCCTGCCGGGCCGCCTCGCCCGGGTGTGTTACTGCAGGATCTCGGTGATCGTGCCGGCGCCTACCGTCCGGCCGCCCTCGCGAATGGCGAACCGCAGCCCCTTCTCCATCGCCACCGGCGTGTGAAGCTCGATCTCAAGCGCAATGTTGTCTCCCGGCATCACCATCTCCGTGCCCTCCGGCAGCTTCGCCGTCCCCGTCACGTCCGTCGTCCGGAAATAGAACTGCGGCCGGTACCCGTTGAAGAACGGCGTGTGACGCCCGCCCTCCTCCTTCGACAGCACATACACCTCGCCCTTGAACTTCGTGTGCGGCGTGATCGAGCCCGGCTTGGCCAGCACCATCCCGCGCTCCACGTCTTCCTTCGCAATGCCGCGCAGCAGCAGCCCGGCATTGTCTCCCGCCATGCCCTCGTCCAGCTGCTTCTTGAACATCTCCACGCCCGTTACCACCGTCTTCCGCGTCTCCCGGAAGCCCACGATCTCGGCCTCCTCCCCCACCTTCACCTTGCCCCGCTCGATCCTGCCCGTCACCACCGTGCCCCGCCCCGAGATCGAGAAGATGTCCTCAATCGGCATCAGGAACGGCTGGTCCACCGCTCGCGCCGGCAGCGGCACATTCTTGTCCACCGCATCCATCAGCTCGTCGATCTTCTGCTCCCACTGCGCCTCGCCGTTCAGACCGCCCAGAGCCGACCCGCGGATCACCGGTACATCGTCCCCGGGGAAGTTGTACTTCGACAGCAGCTCCCGGACTTCCATCTCCACCAGGTCGATCAGCTCCGGATCCTCCACCGCATCGCACTTGTTCAGAAACACCACGATGTACGGCACGCCCACCTGCCGGGCCAGCAGCACGTGCTCCTTGGTCTGCGGCATCGGCCCATCCGTCGCCGCCACCACCAGGATCGCCCCGTCCATCTGCGCCGCCCCCGTGATCATGTTCTTGATGT
>CAYQYM010000352.1:0-2834 GCA_964421715.1 uncultured Acidipila sp. | reverse complement strand
CTGGTATCGATACCGAAAGCGCGTGGTGCTCACGCGCAGCCAGATGGTCTGGTTCAGCAGTTTGACACCTCGCCGACCAGTTCCACACGTATCTTCTCGCAAAAGCACTTTAGACGCAGCCATCTGCCGCTCAGTTATCGCGCTTGCGCGAAATCTGAACCTGCGCGCGGTAGGCGAAGCTTCGAAAGCGCATCGGCGTTGGCGCTGCTGTGGCAGTTCGGCTGCAGGATGGCCAGGGTTTTCCTGATCGCGCGGCCGGTTCCGGACGAGGCGCTCGGCCCCATGCTCGCCGGGCACGCGCAGCGGCTGGGGCCATGGGCGGGCCTGCCGATGGAGCAGGCTGCGACGGGAGTGCCTGAGTTTCCGTTGGGGTTGTAAGCGGAAGAACAAAATCCAGAGTTCCTCCCTCGGGATTCGCCTAAGAAGCAGCTTTTTTAAAAAACGTTGCGCACTGCCGCGCAACCAATTGCACATTTCTCGGCATCACTTCAGATACCGACGTAAGCAAGCGCGTTCGTCCCTCCGGGTCCTTGGTAAACCTACTTCGGTCCCACCGGGATGGTGCTCCCTCACTACCGCTCAAGGAGTAACAGATGTACATCATCACGACAACGCATGCAGTCCCGCAAATGCTCCTGCCTGTACGCAGGAGAGCGCGGCTGGACGAGAAGACCTGTTGCTACTGTTTTGAGAAGGTGGAAAGCGGCCGGCCCAGGGATGTTATCCGGGAAGCCGTAAAGCACACCTGCAAGGAACAACTCCTGTCGCAGAAGCCCGCGGTCGGCCTGCCTTTCAACTAAAAAGGGTGCCTGCTTCGCCCGCACCGAGCTGTCGCAGCAGCGCTGCCCGGTGCGGGGCCAGAACGTCTTTCGCCGGACCTCCACCGGATACCTTTCCATCCTCCATCAGCAGTGCCTCCGCGTGGCCTTGCCAGGCCTCCGCGAGGCTGTGCGAAACGTAAAGCACCCCAATCCTGCGACCGCACAACCAGGGCAGCAGATGGCCGATTAGTTCAGTCCGAGCTGCCGCATCCAGCGCGGAGAAAGGTTCGTCCAGAAGCAGCAGCCGGGGCTCCCTCGCAAGGGCACGTGCCAGGCCTACGCGCTGTTGTTCGCCGCCTGAGAGCGAGGCCGGCCGACGCTTCGTAAGGCCCGCAGCTCCGCAAAGCTCCAGGGCTGTCATAGTTCGGCTGTGTCGTTCAGCTGCGGAGAGTGCATGCAGTCCGAAGGCGACATTCTGCCCGACCGACATATGCGGGAACAACGAGGGCTGCTGCATCAGGAGGCCAATGGCCTGCTCCCTCCTGCACACTCCGGCAGATGTGTCCACGAGCGTGCGGCCGTCCAGCTCGATTGAGCCAGTTTGCACACTGTCAAGACCGGCGATAAGCCGCAGCAGCGTGGTCTTACCCGCGCCCGAGGGACCGAAGAGCACCGTCCAGGGCGCGTGCAGTGCGAAGCGTGCGCGCAGCTTAAGCGTGCCAATGCAGTGGGTAAGATCCGCCCTGAAAAAATCAGCCAAACGGCCGCGCCCTCCGCGCGTCCAGCAGGTAAAGCGTCAGCAGCGCGGCAAACGAGATTCCGACCAGCAGGAGGGCTGTCCGGTTCGCCGCCGCGAACTGGAAGTCCTGCACCTGATCGAAGATGGCGATGGAGAGCGTGCGGGTGCGCCCAGGAATGTCGCCGCCCAGCATGAGCACGATGCCGAACTCGCCGACCGTGTGCGCGAAGGAGAGCACGGCCGCTGTGAGCAGCGAAGGCCAGGCAAGCGGCAGCACCACCCGGCACAGCGTTTGCAGGCGCGAGGCGCCGAGCAGGCTGGCCGCCTCCAGCAGCGAGCGGGGAATGGCGGCGAAACCCGCCAGCAATGGCTGTATGGCAAAGGGCAGGCTATAGAGCAGGGAGCCAATTAGGAGGCCCGCAAAGGAGAAGGCCACTGTGCCTCCTGTCAGGGCAGCAAGCGCACGGCCGGGAGCCGTCCTGGGCCCCAGCAGCACCAGCAGGTAGTAGCCGAGCACGGTGGGTGGCAGCAGCAGAGGCAGCATGGAGGCGGATTGCAGAAGCGCGCGCAGGTGCCTGCTTCCGAAGCTTGCCCACGCGGCCAGCGGCAGCGTTCCGGCCAGCAGCAGCAGCGTAGTGGTGAAGGCGAGCCGCAAGGTGAGCCACAGGGCCGCCGTGTCCGCGTCGGCCGTAATGGCGCTGGCGCTGGCGCTGGCGGGGTTCATGGGAGCGCAGGCTCCGGCGGGGCCAGTCCCGCTGCTTCGAGTTCTCCTCGAGCGGCCTTGCTCCGCAGCCAGTCGAGCAGGCGCCTGGCGCCGGCCGGGTTCGCTCCGTTCTTCAGCACCACGGCACCTTGCAGTAGCGCAGGATAGGAGTTCCAGGGCATGACGTAATAATGGCCTTGACCGCGAAGCGCCGGTGAGAGCGCGGAGGTCAGTGAAAGCAGCCCGGCATCCGCGTTTCCGGAAGCTGCGAACTGTGCGGCCTGGGCAATGTTTTCGGCGGTCACCAGCTTGGACTGCACCTCAGCCATCAGCCCCAGCCGCTCAAGTGCGGCCTGCGCGGCCCGCCCATACGGCGCGTGGCGCGGATGGGCGATGGCGAGCCTGCGCAGCGCCGGATTATGGAAGGTTGCAAGCGAGAGGTCGTGGACCGCTGCGTCGTTTCTGGCCCAGAGCACAAGCGTGCCCCGCGCGTAAGCCGTGGGGCGCGGCTGTGCGGCCAGCCCATCGCGGATCAACCGTTCGGGAAACGCGAAGTCCGCGGAGAGAAACAGGTCATAGGGTCCTCCGTTTTCAATCAACGCGCTGAGCGCGGCCGAGGACTGATACGTGG
>CAYQYM010000351.1:0-2863 GCA_964421715.1 uncultured Acidipila sp. | reverse complement strand
GCCCAGGTGGAGATCGAATGCATCGTCTGCCTGTGCATGGTAGCGGTCGCTCCGCACGCTCGCTGTGATCGTCTCAGGCGTTCCAAAAAGCATCAGTGCCTGGTCGATGAGGTGCGGTCCAAGGTCAAACAGGATGCCGCTGCCGGGGCTGCCGCTCTCGCGCCACACGTCTCGCCGCGGCACCGGGCGAAACCGGTCGAAGTGAGATTCGTAGCTCACCAGCCGGCCCAGCCGCCCGCTCGCCAGCACCTGCTGGACGGTGTTGAAGTCTCCATCCCAGCGCCGGTTCTGGTAAGCCGAGACCAGCAGTCTGCGCTCGCGCGCCAGGTGTATCAACCGCGTCGCCTGCTCCGAGGTCAGCGTGAACGGCTTGTCCACGACCACTGAACGGCCGGCGTGCAGGCACTGTTCGGCCAGCTCGTAATGCGTGTTGCTGGGCGTGGCTACCACCACCAGCCGGATGCTCTCATCGGCAAGCATCTCCTCTACGGAGCGCGCCAGCCGCACACCGGGATAGTGCTCCACGGCAGCGCTTCCGCTGCGCTGCACAATTGCAGCCAGCGCCAGGCCCGGCGTGACACGTATCACGGCGGAGTGAAAGATGCGGCCTGCCAGTCCAAAGCCGATTACGCCAACACGGATTGCGTCGTTCACAAGTATCTAAAGTTCTCGCACCCTGGAGTAAACCATGTCTCGCGCGTCCGCGGTGCTGCCGGACGCAGCGCGAGACCGTAGAGGATCAGGAGCGGCTAGCGGGTGAAGATGTCCTTGACGCCCTGCACGACGACATCGCGGCCTACGTCGGAGATGGCCTTCGTCAGCGGAAGCTGCTTGGGGCAGGCCTGCACGCAGTTCTGCGCGTAGCCGCACTCCTGGATACCGCCGTCGCCCATCAATGCATGCAGCCGCTCTTCCTTAAGGACCTTGCCCGTCGGGTGCTCGTTAAAAAGCTGCACCTGCGCAATCGTGGCCGCGCCCACAAAGCCGGTTGCCTCGTTGAATTGCGGGCACACCTCCATGCAGCAGCAGCAGGAGATGCACCGCGAAAGCGGATAGCGCTCCTCCTGTATCTGTGGCATCATGCGCTCGCCCGAGCCCAGGTCGTAGGTGCCGTCAATCGGCACCCACGCCTTCACCCGCTTCAGGTTTTCAAACAGCACGCTGCGATCGACGGAGAGATCCCGCACCACGGGGAACTTAGAGAGCGGCTCCAGCCGGATCGGCTGCTCCAGCTTGTCCACCAGCGCCGAGCAGGCCATGCGCGCCTTGCCGTTGATCAGCATCGCGCAGGAGCCGCATACCTCCTCGAGGCAGTTCGCGTCATAGGCTATCGGCGTCGTCTCCCCGCCGTCCGACGTGACCGGGTTGGCCGCAATCTCCATCATGGCCGAGATGACGTTCATGCCCGGCCGATGCGGAATCTCGAACTTCTCCCACCGTACCTTGTCCCCTGCGCCGCTCTGGCGCTTGATCTCGAGCTTGATTGTGCGTTCTGCCATCCTGGCTGCTCCTGTGCTCGTGCGTTGTGCCCTACTTGGCCGCGTCGTAGCGGCGTGGGCGTGGCTTGATGTACTGCGTGTCGACGGCCTCCCACTCGAAGCGCGGCTCGTCGGCGTCCGGCGCAAAGTAGGCCTTGGTCGTCTTCAGGAAGTTCTCGTCATCGCGCTCTGGGAAATCCGGTTTGTAGTGCGCGCCGCGGGACTCGTTTCTGAGCGCCGCGCCCTGCGCTACCACACGCGAAAGCTGCAGCATGTTATAGAGCTGGCGCGTGAAGGCGAAACTCGTGTTGGCCCACGCCGATTTGTCGCTCAGGTTCACGTTGCGGTAGCGCTCCAGCAACTGGCAGATCTTGTCGTCGGTTTCCCTGATGTTTTTGTTGTAGCGAATCACCGTGACGTTTTTCGTCATCGTCTCGCCCAGCTCGCGCCACAGCTTGAAGGGATTCTCGCTGCCATGGTTGGAGATGAGCCGCTGGTTCATCTCTTCCTGCCGCTTGCGCTCTGCCTCCGCGCCGCCATCCCCCTGCACCGGCGGCACGCTCCGCGCGTATTCAAGCGCCTTCGGCCCGGCCATGAAGCCACCGTAAATGCAGGAGACGAGAGAGTTCGCGCCCAGCCGGTTCGCGCCGTGGTAGTTGTATTCCGCCTCACCCGCGGCAAAGATGCCCGGGATGTTCGTCATCTGGTTGAAGTCCACCCACAGGCCGCCCATCGTGTAGTGCATGCCCGGGAAGATCTTCATCGGCACCTCGCGCGGGTCGTCGCCGACGAACTTTTCATAGATCTCGAGGATGCCCTCGAGCTTGCGATCCAGCGTCGCGCGGTCAATGTGTGTCAGGTCCAGGTAGACCATCGGCTGGCCGTCGATGCCGAGGCCGTGCTCGTAGACCACCTTGTGAATGGCGCGCGTGGCCACGTCACGCGGCACCAGGTTGCCGTACTTCGGATACCACTCTTCAAGGAAGTACCAGCGCTCGCTCTCCGGAATGCTCTGGGCCGGGCGGCCGTCGCCGGCCTTCTTCGGCACCCACACACGGCCACCCTCGCCGCGCGCGGACTCCGACATCAGCCGCAGCTTGTCCTCGCCCGGGATCGACGTCGGATGCACCTGGATGAACTCGCCGTTCGCATAGTAGGCGCCCTGCTGATAGACGGCCGACTGCGCCGAGCCCGTGCACACCACGGAGTTGGTGCTCTTACCAAAGATGGCCCCGATGCCGCCCGTGGCCAGGATCACGGCGTCCGCGGCAAAGGTCCGCACCTCCATGGTACGCAGGTTCATCGCGCAGATGCCGCGGCACACGCGGTTGTTGTCGAGCACAGCGGAGAGAAACTCCCAGCCCTCATACTTCTGCACCTTGCCC
>CAYQYM010000350.1:0-2869 GCA_964421715.1 uncultured Acidipila sp. | reverse complement strand
CCCCATGACCTAGTGATTAACGGCGGCGCGGTCGCGGGCGCGGGATCCTGCGCCCGGCGCGGCTTTCCGGAGCGTCCACAGCGTCCACAGAATTTCCACGAAAAAATCCTTATTGTCTTGCGCGGTACTTTACAGGCGCGGTCGCGCACCGTAGGATGCGGGCGCTTTGTTTCTTGGGGAACTCGGCGCTCGCTGCCACGGCGCGCGAGTCGGGGAAAGAACGATGAAGCCGAAGAAAGTCATCCTGTGCGTGGACGATAACGAGCAGGCGCTCTCCATCCGCAAGGTCATGCTGGAAACCCGCGGCTACCGCGTGATCACCTCCAACAACGGCCGCGAGGCCCTGGAGATCTTCCAGCGCGGGGGCATCGACCTGGTGCTCAGCGACCTGGTCATGCCCGGGCTGGACGGCACCGAGCTGATCGAGCGCATCAAGGCGCAATCCCCGGCCACGCCCTGCATTTTGTTCTCGGGCAAGATCAAAGTGTACGAGCGCGACACCCGCGCCGACGTCTTCCTGCCCAAGGGCATGTACGCCCCGGTGGAATTGCTGGAGCGCATCCGCATGCTGCTGGTGCGCAAGCGCGGCCCCCGGCGGGTGGCACCGGAGACGCCCGCCGTGCCCATCTCCGTCGCCTCCTGAGCCTGGCTTCGGATCTCTTCTCCCCACCCTTCGCACAGAACGCGAAGGATGGGGCACCCTCAGGATTTAGTGTTGATTGGATAAGAGCGAAGGCTCCGACGTTACCCTAGCAGCGTCTTGGATTGAGGTCTAAAGACGCTGGGGAAGAAGGAGCCTTGGATGCTGATTGTAGGCTGTGATTTCCATCCCAGTTGGGAACATATTTGCTGGCTCGATGCGGAGACGGGCGAGACCGGGGAGCAGAGGCTGGTGCATGACGAGGGGGAGGCCGAGCGCTTTTATCGGGCCCTGCCGGCGCCGGCGCTGGTGGGGCTGGAGGCCACGGGCAACTGCCACTGGCTGATCGATCTGCTGACGGAGCTGGGGCACGAGGTGTGGGTAGGAGATGCCGCCCAGATCCGTGCCAGCTACGTGCGCCAGCAGAAGACCGACCGGCGGGATGCGGCCCACATCCTGAAGCTGCTGGTGGAGGGACGGTTTCCGCGCTTGTGGGTGCCGGACCGGGCCACGCGCGATCTGCGGCAGTTGTTGATCCACCGCCACAAGCTGGTGGAGATCCGGGCCCGGGTCAAGAACGGGCTGCAGCACCTGGCACTGAACCAGGGCATGCAGAAGAAGCAGCGCCTGTGGAGCGAAGCCGGACAGGCTGCACTGCGGGCGCTGCCGCTGGCACCCTGGGCAGCGCGGCGGCGGGAAGACCTGCTGGGATTGCTGGCGAACCTGGACCAGCAGATCGCGCCCCTGGACCAGGCGGTGGCCGCGGCGGCCGAGCAGAACCCGAACGCACGTCTGCTGATGACGCAGCCGGGCGTGGGCCCCATCACCGCCCTGGCCTTCGTGATCACCCTGGGCGACGTAAGCCGCTTCCCGCGCGGCAAGCAGGTGGCCAGCTATCTGGGGCTGATCCCGCGCGAGCACAGCTCGGCGGGGCGGCAGAAGCTGGGCTCCATCAGCAAGCAGGGCAACCGCATGCTGCGCATGCTGCTGGTGGAAGCCGCCCACACCGCCACCCGCTACGATCCTGAGTTTCGACGCGAGTATCTGCACCGCTGCCACTCGCGGCCCAAGCAGGTGGCCAAGGTGGCGGCGGCGCGCAAGTTGGCGGTCAAGCTCTACTGGATGCTGCGCAACCACCAGCCTCCGGAGAGCGTTGCCATCGAGAGCAGCCCGCGGGTGGCCCTGGCCGTCCCGCCCCAGGCGGGATAGGCCGTTGTGTTGATTGGGCGCTCTCGCCCCGGTCCAGACCGGGGTCCGCATAGAAGAATCATGGCCGCCGTAGAGGCCGAATCGATGGTTGGTGCAACGACCGCAGAGTGATTCGTAACGTGGAATCTGCCCGACGTCTTGGACCTCAACCACGGACGAACTCAGCGGTGCTTACGCACCGCCCAAGACCAGTGTCCCTTGACAACGCCTTCGCTCTTATCGAGGGCCACCCGCCTGATCTGGTTGGTGGTCACGCCAAAGCTCTGCGAGTAATAGGGCGGGCTGCCGATGTCCTGGCTCTGCCCGCCCCGATTGCCGTAGCGGTCGTAGCTCTCCGTCATCTCTTCCCGTCAGGAGACGTGGCTGACCCCTTGTTTCCACCGTTCGCTGCGCAAACGATGCGGCACCCTCAGGATCGGGCTAGCCGCCCAGGTACGTTGCGATTAGCCATATCATGGCACCAAGAACCGAAATCACCGCGGACGCTTTCGATCGCTTCGGTCCCAGGCTAGAAACTTGTCAGTCACGACGAATACGACAATCACCCAGAGACCCGTCATCGTGCTCCACACAATCACGGGGGGATTCCATTGCCAAGAATACGCGGCAAACAGCACCGAAACGTTAATCGAGGCGACAGCAATCAAAACGACCCATAACGCACGGCGACGACGGTACTTCCAGAATCGCTCCAGGATTAAAGCAACGATACCGGGCGTAGAGAGAATGCCCCAGAGAAGGGGCCCTGGAATGTTGGGTGTCCTTCCCATCGTCCTCTCGGTATAGAAGACGTAAAAAGCCAGTGCAGCGGCGATTGCCCCGGCCACTCCAAGGTACAGGAGATTGTCTTTGGTTTTCTGTTCCATCTTCTAGAAGATCGGAAAGGCCGCCGCACATTGCCCACTTCGAGCCTCTCCAGCGGTAGTGATCGTGCTGCTGACCGCGGCGTAGTCGATTGCAAGTGTTTGAACCGCGAGATTTGCTCGCGCGCCCGCTGCAACCGCACCTTCCGCACCTTCG
>CAYQYM010000349.1:0-2874 GCA_964421715.1 uncultured Acidipila sp. | reverse complement strand
GAGCGCTGCCGCCAAGAGAGTCTGCTTCATAGCCAAGATGTCCCCTCCCGGTGAAAAGTCTCTGCCGGGCTTCTCTTCTGAACTTTGAGAGCTCAGCCGCGGCGTGCATCTTACTGCGCTCGTGCCTGTGCGCTACTCAAAGGCCGAATTCGTGAAGGTCGGATGCGCTAACTGCGGCGCTTGTTCGTATCACGCGAATTGAGCAGCTCTTCCAGTTCTTCCTTGAACTCGCGCACGTCTTTGAAATCGCGGTAGACGCTGGCAAAGCGGATATAGGCCACGGTGTCCAACGTCTTCAGCCGTTCCATGATCCGCTCACCAATCTCGGTGGTGGTGCGTTCGCGCTCGGGTGAGTCCATGACGAAGGTCTCGGCCTCGTTGACCAGCTCTTCAAGCCTGGCGGCGGAGACAGGGCGCTTTTCGCAGGCGTGCAGCAGGCCGCTCAGCACCTTTTGCCGCTCGAACTTTTCGCGGCGGCCGTCCTTCTTGACGACCATGTAGGGAATCTCGTCGATGCGCTCATAGGTGGTGAAGCGCTTATTGCAGCGCTCGCACTCGCGCCGCCGGCGGATGGAGTCCGCCTCCTTGCTCTCGCGCGAGTCCACTACCCGGTCTTGCGCAAATCCGCAGTAAGGACACTTCATCTCTGTGCCCTCCCAGTGTAAACGGTCAGCTCGCCCCGGAGCTCAATAACGCCAGCTCTTCAGGTCCGCGCCGGCCGGGGCGCTCTTCTCTATCCGGTCGACGATCATCGGCAGGTACATCGTCTCGTAGTGCAGCCGGGAGAGATAGTTCGGCAGCGCCGGGTCGCCGTTCCAGCAGTGCTCTGCGCGGTCGCCGTACTTCACCTCGGCATCCGAGTGCGGACTCTGCGAGCGATCCAGGAACTCCTGCAGCCGATAGACGGCGTCGTTCCGGCAATAAGTATCCGCGCTGCCGACATAGACGTGGAGCTTGCCCTGGAGCTGCGGCCCGTGCGTCGGCCAGTCCCGCTCGAGTATGTGCGTGAGGTCGTAGTGATCGCGCCAGTAGGCCGCCGTTTTCGGATCGATGTCGCCGGTCAGCTTATCGAAGATCGGTTGTGGATAGCCGTCTTTGCCTACCGGCCCATACACAGCCTGCCAAACGTCGAACTGCTCGCCCGAGCGGCCGTGATCACCGAGCGCATATTCATACGCCTGGTTGTCCTGGAGGGTCAGCGTGGTGTGGCCCAGGTAGTCGCGCATGGCCGGCTGTGACACCTTCTTGTGCGCGCCCTCAAGGTAGAAGGCATTCCTGTCGTTGTAGAGGTCGATGACCTCGAAGGCGTGGAAATCCACGGGGTCCGGACAGGCTACAAAGGCCCCGTTGTAGTGCTCCGGATAAAAGATTTGCGCCGCCAGTGACTCCCACCCGCCGGTCGAGCCGCCGTATACGAACCGCGCCCAGCCTTCGCCTATGCCACGGAATCGCTTTTCGATAGCCGGAATCAGCTCGGTCTCAATCGCCGTTCCGTAGGGGCCAACGTTGGCCGAGTCCACCGCGTAGGAGTCGTCGTAATACGGATTGGCATGTTGCAGCTTAACGATCAGCACACGGGGGAAGTTCGGGCCGGTCCACGTCCTGTAGAACTTGTAGCCTTCCTGCTGCACGATGCGATTGTAGCCTGGGATGTGGAACCGCTCGCTGTAGTCCGGCTTGAGGTTTGGGTCCGGCGGCTCGGTCCGGAAGTCATCGAAGCCCTTGGTGAAGTGGTCGTGAAAGATGATGAGTGGAAAGCGCGTCTGCGGGCGATCGTCAAAGCCCTCCGGCACCAGCACCACCGCGGAGAGGAACATCGGACGGCCCCAGAACTTCGTCAGCACAGTACTCTGAATCCGAATATGACGCACGTACTTCGTGTCGGGTATGGGAACAACGGGAGGCATCGTCCTGTCCAGCACCAGCCGCGTTAAGCCACTGTCCGCGCTCACGCGTATCTTCTGCGGCGCACTGTAGAGATTGCCAGGCTTGTGCTCCCAGTGCTGCCCCTCGCCCTCGTCCATCGGCAGCTTTATCGTCTTTCCATCCGCGCGGTGAAAAGTGGTGTAGCGGTTCAGCACGGCCTGCACCGTGTAGTCACCTGGCGGCAGATCCTTGAGGCTGCGGATGGGATAGCCAAAGGCCTTCTCGTCTACCGGCACGGCCGCTCCCGGCTGCCAGCCATCCACGTTCACGCCGAAGACTATCTGCGTCTTCGGCGTGTCGTTGATCTGAAAACGAGGTTCATCGCTGTCATCGGTGGAAAGCAGCAGCAGCAGGCGCCCGTCGAGCGGTGCCGCGCTGGCCGAGGCCGGAAAGCTCACCTCGAAGCGTGTCTGCGCGGGGAGAGCGGAGGCGAACAGCAGCAGCGCCGCCGAAAGAAGCACGTGGGTCGTACCTTTGCGCATGCGCCAGTGTAGCAGCGGTGCTGTTCCGTGCAATCGCCTGATCTCCCGGCGCTGAATTCTCGCTGCGCCTGCGAAGGATGGGCTATGCGCGTATGCTCGCCTCCTCGGGTAGGTTCAGCAGACTGCCCTGCCTAATGGCAGATGCTGCCCGCGGGCTCTGCCGCGTCCTGGGCAAGCAGTGGCGCGGCTCAGGCGGGAACAGGAAGCTTGGCCTGGCTCTGCCGCGTCTCGGGCACGAGCGCTGCAAAGGCCAGGGCCGCCAGGAGCGCCAGCGCAGCGAAGGCCCAGAACGTGCTCCTGAAGCCAAGATGCTGCACCAGGAAGCCAGTAGCGAGCGGCCCGAGGACACCGCCTACCGCCTGTGCTGTCGCAAGCATGCCCAGCAGCGTGTTGAAGCGACCTTTGCCGCGGGTGAGATCGGCGGCGATGGCCACCGAGACCACGCCGTAGATGCCTGCTCCAATGC
>CAYQYM010000348.1:0-2927 GCA_964421715.1 uncultured Acidipila sp. | reverse complement strand
TGACCGGAACTGCCGCAACGGCGGGTTCCGGTGCAGGACTGGTTGACAGGAAAAAGTTCGACACGAGGTGAATCGGTCCGGTGACGTTCCCGCTCGTCGCCGTCAGAGCGCCGCCGCCCATCGTGGTAAGCGAAACGGAGTCACCCGGAGCCTGATCCACCAGCGAGAGACTCCAGTTGCCCGAGGCGAATGCGCCGGTGGCAGGACCGAAAGGATTGGTGCTGCCGCACCCGGCGAAAAGAACACATGGCAGCAAAGCAACACAGAGCGATCGGAGATCTTTCATAGGAGGTCCCAGCTTAGCGCCCGCTTGTGAGCTGAGTCGATTCCGTTCGTATAAATTTCTGCCGCATGGAATCAGGCTTGCCCGCCGGCCCGGCGCAGAAGCCCCGCTATACTTTCCGCTATGTTGCGCACGCGTCTCGCTCTGCTCCTGCCCTGCCTGCTGGCCGCACCTCTCAGCGCTGCCGGGCAGGGCGCAGCTACAAGTGATTCCGGCTCGGTTTCCAGCTCCATCTCCAGGCCCGGCCCCATTCCCGCCGCCGTCCTCGCCGCCGAGCAGCCCGTGCGCACCCAGCACGCCATGGTCGTCAGTATCCATCACCTGGCGACCGACGCCGGCGTAGAGATGCTCAGGAGCGGCGGCAACGCCATCGATGCAGCCGTTGCCACCGGCTTTGCCCTGGCCGTGGTTCATCCCGTCGCCGGCAACATAGGCGGCGGCGGATTCATGCTCATCCACTTAAAAGACGGCCGGTCCACCTTTGTGGACTACCGCGAGCGTGCCCCGCTGGCTGCCACGCCAGACATGTACCTGGACGCGAGCGGCCACGCCGACCCCAAGGCCAGCGTCACCGGATACAAGGCCATCGGCGTTCCCGGCTCCGTGGCGGGCATGGTCTATGCCGAACAGAAGTACGGCAGGCTGGGCCTGGCGCGGGTGATGGAGCCGGCGGTCCGCTACGCCGCCGACGGCTTTGTGCTGAGCGAGGAGGAGGCGGCCGCGCTGCACAACCGGGAGCTGGCCGTCTTCCCCGAGTCGAGGCGCGTCTTCCAGCGCGGCGGCGATTACTACCGTCCCGGTGAATTCTTCCGGCAGCCGGAGCTGGCCGCCACCCTGCGTGAGATCGCCCGCGATCCGGACAGCTTCTACCACGGCCCGCTCGCCCGGCGGCTCGCCGCCGCCCTCCGCAGCCACGGCGGGCTCATCACCGAGCAGGACCTGGCCGGCTACACCGTCAAGGAGCGCACGCCGCTCCAGTCCAGCTATGAGGACTACACCATCCTCGGCGCCCCACCCCCGTCTTCCGGCGGCATCGCCGTGGCCGAGGCGTTGAACATCCTCAGCGGTTACAACCTGGCCCGGCTGGGCGACCGCACCGTGCCCAGCATGCACCTGGTGGTCGAGGCCTACCGCCGCGCCTTCATGGACCGCACTGACTACCTCGGCGACCCGGATTACGTGAACGTACCCATCGCGCAGATGCTGGACCCGAAGTATGCCGCAGCGTGGCGGGCCGGCATCACCGAGCAGGCCACACCCTCGGCCACGCTGAAGCGACCCGCGGGCTTTCTGCCGCCGCCACCCACCATGGCCGACGTGCGGCACGGCTCCGCCAACACGACGCACTATTCCGTGCTCGATGCTGACGGCAACGCCGTCTCCGTGACCACGACACTCAATAACGTGTTCGGCTCCGGCGTAACCGCCGACGGCCTCGGCTTTCTGCTGAACGACGAAATGGACGACTTTGCCGCGCAGCAGGGCGTACCCAATATGTTTGGACTCATCCAGGGCCCGGCGAACTCGATTGCCCCAGGCAAGCGCCCGCTCTCCAGCATGACGCCCACCATCGTGCTCAAGGACGGCAAGGTGAAGATGGTGCTTGGCTCACCCGGCGGCGCGCGCATCATCACCACCGTGGCCAACATCCTGCTGAGCACGGCGGACGGAGGACGGAATATCCAGCAGGCCGTCGACGCGCCGCGCTTCCATCATCAGTACCTCCCAGACACCCTTTTCCTCGAGCCGGGCTTTCCGCAGACCACGATCGAAGGCCTGCGCGCGCTCGGCTACCGGGTTGAGGTGGAGAACGCCGTCTGGAGCGACGGCGAATGCATCAAGGTGGCGGACGACGGCACCCTCGAAGGCGGGCAGGACCATCGCCACAGCTTCGGCAAGGCCGCAGGCTACTGATAACAAATTTAGACCGCCTACGCTATTCGTCTGCTTTGAATGCAGTGATCCAAAACCCAAAACTAAGCCATTTGGAAGTTGGGGATTGGCTGGTTGTGGTTCTCTGGAGCAGGAGAGGAGAACCGGAGGCATGGGCAAGAGTCTGACCTACCCCCTAAGTCCGGCGAGGTAATTCTGTAGATCTATCCCGCCGCCGGAGCTGTGGAAAAGTGGGCGCAGCTCACATCTTTTCCATAGCTCTGGGTTAGAGCCACGCGTGCAAACTCGGCTGGAGTTCGATAGCCGAGGCTGCTGTGAGGACGTTGCTCGTTGTACTCCGTCTGCCAGATCGCAACATTCCGGCGTGCGTCGAACAGGTTGGTGAACCAACTTACTCGCAGGCACTCCTCGCGCAGACGTCCGTGGAAGCTCTCCACATGGCCGTTCTGCATCGGCCGCCCCGGCTGGATGTGGCGCAGCTCGATCTTTCACTCGAGCGCCCAAGCCAGAAAGTGTCAACTGGTCAGCTCCGGGCCGTTGTTGCAGCGAATCGCCTGTGGCCGTCCGCGCCGGGCAATGACCAAATCCAGCACCCGTGTCACGCGCCGGCTGGCAAAAGCCTGGATCCACTTCCAGCGCCAGACACTCGCGCGTGAAGGCATCGATCACACTCAGCACGCGGGTGTTTCTCCCGGCGTGACCTGCCCCCATTTTCCCAGCCAGTCATAACTGGAGATTCTCTTTGGGGTTG
>CAYQYM010000347.1:0-2936 GCA_964421715.1 uncultured Acidipila sp. | reverse complement strand
TCTCAGGCTCGTGGCCTCGCCTGCTTCGGCGCTGCCCGGCACGCCTGTCTCGCTCACGGCCACGGCCAGCGGCGTGAATGCCTCTGCGCCCGGAGCCGTGCCGACCGGAAGTATCTATTTCTACGACGACAGCACGCCGCTGGGTGCCGCGACGCTGAATACAAACCTGGGCGTCGCCACGGCCGTGCTCTCCACCTCGGCGCTCGCCAGCGGCTCACACCAGATCATCGCCTCCTATCAGGGCGACAAGTACTTCAGCGCGGTGAACTCAACTGCCGTGACCGTCGTGGTGGATAGCTACAGTATTACGCCCTCGGCAAACACGCTCACGCTCAAGGCCGGTGCCGCAGGCACGATCAACTATCAGGTTGCGCAGCCAGGCGGCCAGGATGCGCTCATCCAGCTCGGCTGCCTGGCACCTGCCGGTTCTGAGATTACCTGCGGATTCCTGCCGTCCTCCATCCAGGGCAGCGGTAAGACGGTGCTCACGGTCAGCACGGCCGGCCCAGGCGTAGCAGCGTCAGGGCCCGGCGGCGCGGGTTCCACCACGCTGGACTGGCTGGCTGCAGGTGTCGCTGTGTTGTTTGCGATGGCGGTTGGGATGCGCGGCAGAAGGGTACTGGCGCTGGTGCTGTTGGCATGCGTCGGCATCTCCGCTGGCGGCTGCGGCGCGACCAGGACCATAACGTTGCCTCCGGGCACGCCGCCCGGAACGCAGGTGCTCACCATTACCGCTGCCATCAGCCTGAATAACCAGACCACAACGCAGATTAGCTACATCAGCGTGCTCGTCCAGTAGCCGCCCTACTCCAGCTTGGCCTGTCCGTACTCGAGCAGCGTCACCAGCACCACGCCCCCGGTGATGTTGCCCAGGGTGGCGGGCACCAGCCAGCGCAGGTAGGCGATCGCGGGCAGCGCACCGTGCAGCACGGCCGAGAGAATCTCCCCGCTGGTGGCGATGCAGTGCGCGAAATGGCCCAGGCCCACCACGAAGGTCAGCGCCCATATGAGCAGCACGGAGCCCGTGATCGAGTGGCTGCCGCTCACCATCCAGGCCATCATCGCGATAATCCAGCCGCCCACCACGCCGCTCCAGTAGATATGGCCCGGGCCGGGTCTGGCCGCCTCTACGCCGAGTGCCGAGAGCGCATTCACATACTCCGGGCGCATTGCTTCTGTCCTCACAGCCAGCAGTGCAAACAGCAGGGCACCCGCGACATTGCTCGGAAAGACGATGGACCAGAGGCGCAGCGTGCTCCACAGGTGACGACGCTCGGCCAGCATCAGCGCAACCGGGTAAAGCGTGTTCTCCGTGAAGAGCTGGCCGCGACCCAGGATCACCGCCATGAATCCCATGGGATAAAAGCACAGCGCAACAAAGCTGGCCACCGCGCTCTCGCCCAGCTGCGCCCGCACCAGGGATACGCTCAACCCGGTAAGACCCATCGTGAGCCCGCCTACTATGCCGGAGACCGCCAGGGCAATATTGGGGCGCGCCAGCTCCTGCCGGGCGTTCTTTGAGACCTGCTCGTAGATCTGGTTGGCCGTAGGCCGGTCCAGGTCCCGCTGCGCGCTGTCCTGCTGGCCCTGCGGAGCTACCTTGATCTGGCGTATGGGCACGGGGTTAGCTGGCCTTCTCAAGCGGGAGCTTCTGGTGTTCGCCCACCTTTGTCTGTCCGCCCGTGACGGCAGCTTTCAGGATCTGGTAATTGCGCACGATTGCGTTTGAGGGCGCCTCCCAGTACTCGGCAAAATCTGCATCGACGCGCAACACGCGGATCGACGGATCGTCTTTGCCCTCGGGAAACCAGGCCTTGTACATCGGGTTCCACAACTCGTCCACCTTGGCCTGGTCGCGATTTACCTGGGCCCGGCCTGAAATCGAAATGTACGCATGGTTCTCTCCGGCGTAGGTCAGGTTCACCTCGGCTTCGCTGCGAATCTCATCCACCTTGCCCGAGTCCTCGCGCGTGAGAAACCAGAGCGTGCCGTCAAAGGACGCCTGCTGGGTGGCCATGGGGCGGCTGTGCAGCGCGCCATCCGTGCCGGTGGTCGTCAGCATCGCGATGCGAATGTCCTTAATCAGCTCGGCCACGCGGGCGATCGCCTCGCTTCGGGAGGGGGTGTGCTCTGCCATGACATACTCTCCTGTTGTTAGGTCGCGTGCCGTGCGCATGTTTGCCGGCGCCCGTTCGCTCTGAGTTCTTCAGATGCGCGTTCAGCCCTCCCAGCGCGAAATGGCCCCCGCAGTCGCGCCTCACTTCGGTTTCGCAGAGCGGGAAAGGAAGACGCCGGCAGAGAAGAAGGCGACCGCCACGCTCAGCGCAATGGCCGCGTGCGCTCGCGCTCCATAGTGTAGGTTCACGGCGGCGTCAATCCACCAGACCACCGAGCCGATGTACCAGATCAGGTAAGCCTGCTTGTGCATCTGCCAGTTTGGATGCCGCAGCGGCTGTGGCCGCGCAGCCTTTCGCCGCTGGCTGCAAGAGCCGTTGCCATCAGGCCGGCCCTGCCGCAAGCGGACCAGCGTTCCGCGGCAGGAAAGACTCTCGCCGCGCATTGCGGAAAACTTGTTATGATGAGGGAGTCGCAGCGCAGGCAAGTTCCCACCCGCATAGGCGCGTAGCTCAGTTGGTTAGAGCGCTACCTTGACACGGTAGAGGTCAGCGGTTCGAATCCGCTCGTGCCTACCATATACCCGACAACTGGAATCGCTGCTGAAGTTGCGCTATGGCTGCCGTAGACGCTCTTACGGCATTCCCGTTCCAGTCGTGGCAGCAGCCGACGCACTCAGAGCAGCCGACCTGGCGATCCGGCAGCTTGCAGGCGCACGTTCCTCTGCCACCTTACAGCGAAGCAATCAACAGTCCGGCTGTCGACAGCGAATTTCTTCCCTGCATGCAGCGAAAACTCCAGACCGAGCGCACCACTGGGAC
>CAYQYM010000346.1:0-2936 GCA_964421715.1 uncultured Acidipila sp. | reverse complement strand
CACCGATACCGTGAAGCAGATATTCTTCTCGGTCCGCGACCAGGACGAAGTCGAGCAGACGGCGAAGGAAATCGTACGCGTTGTCAGCTCGCGCCATCTGAAGACCTCCGTCTACAAAACCAACACGCTGACGCAGCTGCTTACGGTGGCCGCCAGCATCGCGAACGCGCTGACGGTAGTGCTGCTGCTGATCGCCGCCGTCACGCTTGCCGTCGGCGGCGTCGGCATCATGAACATCATGCTGGCAACGGTGCGCTCACGGATCCGCGAGATCGGCATCCGCAAGGCACTAGGCGCCACGGCCCGCGAGATCAAGCTGCAGTTCCTCATCGAGGCTGTTTTTATCTCGCTCTCCGGCGGTATCATCGGCACGCTGCTCGGGCTCGCGCTGCCGGTCTCCGTTCGCATCTTCACCGACTACCACCTGCCTGTCTCGCCGTGGTCGGTCATTATTGCGCTGGTCACCTCGACGGCTGTCGGCATCATCTTCGGGACTCTGCCCGCCAACCGCGCGGCGCAGCTCGATCCTGTCGAGTCCCTCAAACACGAATAGATCTTCCCGAATCTGAACAACGGGTTCCCGGCATAAAACTGCCCCTTCAACGCAACGATGAAATCTGGCGAATCATCTCGAGGTTCTCCTATGCTCAACTCCTGAGCAGCACCACCGAAGGAGAGTTCGCGCATGCAGCATCAACTACGGCCCGCAGAAGATATTCAGTCCGTTTTGGGAAGATTCCAGGCCTGGTCGGGCTTATCAAGACCGGGCGAACCAAGACCAGGCGTAGTGCCGGGCGCAGCAAGTCCGTGCATGGTAAGACCGGTCCGCGCGGCTGCCCATTTGCGTGAGCTCTCCTATGAGGAGGCCGTGGCGGCAAGGCGCAAGAGAGAGCCGGGAACAAAGGCCAGTCCCGAGCAAGTGCGTGAGGTAGCCCGGAACGTGGACTCTCACCCCGCTCCTCAGGCAGGGAAGTCCGCCGCGCCGCGAAAGGCAAAGAGGCTGGCCCGTGCAGGCGCAGGAGCTGCAGCAGGAAGCGATGCGCCTCCGCTCACGGCCGCGAAGGCAGCCCTGAGAGCTCAGCCGGCAGAGGCATCCAAGCCGGTCACGCGCGGCCAGGCCTGCGACCAGAAATCGAGCCACGCTTTCAGGCACTCGCAGGCAAACCAGCGCCGCACCAGTCGAATCCAGCCCGCCGTATCTGACCCTGCATGCGGGCCAGTCTCTGCACCCGTCGCCACTCCCGCAACTAAAATCCGGGCCGCCTTTCGCGAGGTGCTGGCCGCGGCCGTCGAGCTGCCACCGGGCCCATCAGCGGCCATGCCGCCGGTCAAGCCAGACGCAAAACCGCTGGCCCACTTCACCCGTGAACGGAGCGACAAAGCTCTGGCCGCGCACGCTGGGAGGCTCTCGGTGCGCATCTCGGCCGCGGAGCAGGCGCTTATCCGCCGCCGCGCCGAGGAGTCGAACCTCTCGGTCTCGGCTTACATGCGGCAGTGCGCCCTTGAGGTGGAGCAGTTGCGCTGTCACGTCGAGCGCACGCTCGCCGCGATGCAGAGTGCCCGTCCTCAGCAGCCTGTCGCCCCGCCCGTTCCAGCTTCGTCCATACCAGCCTCGCCCGTTCTCGCACCGACGCCGGGTTTCTTCGTGCGCCTCGCGCAGCGGCTGCTGGGGCGTGGCACGACCGCACTCACCCTGCGGGCCTGATCGGAAGCGAAACAAAAAGAGGCCGGCGCCCGCCTGGGGCCCGGCCTCTCCTGTTCTCTAAGCTAATTTACTCGGCGGCGATGGGCTCCACTGCCACAAAGCGGCCGGAGTTGCCGCGGTCGATGAACTTCACGCGACCGCTAATCTTCGCAAAGAGTGTGTCATCGCTGCCGCGTCCCACGTTCAGCCCCGGCTTCAGCCGCGTGCCACGCTGGCGCACAATGATGGAGCCGCCGGTGACTACCTGGCCGCCGAAGGCCTTCACGCCCAGCCGCTGCGCGTTTGAGTCGCGGCCGTTTTTCGAGCTTCCCAGTCCCTTTTTATGTGCCATGCTTTGCTCCCCTTACTTCTGGGCGCTGTACACAGCGCCGTCTACCTGGATCTCATTGATGCGCACCTGCGTAAAGGCCTGGCGATGGCCCTGCAGCTTCTTGTATTGCTTCTTGCGCTTGTAATGAAAGACGAGAATCTTGTCGCCGCGTCCTTCGCCGACCACCGTCGCCAGCACCTTCGCGCTCGCCGGCCTGGCCACTACGCCCGGCTCGCCTGAGAAAGCCAGGACCTCGGCAAACTCGATGGTGCCGTTTTCATCAGCCTCCGCCTTCTCCACCTTCACCACGTCGCCCGGGGCAACACGATACTGCTTACCACCCGTACGAATCACTGCGTACATAAGAAACCTCCAGCGCAGGGGCGGCTTCGCCCATTCCGCGCAAATTCAAAAAAACCTTAGCTGGGCAGAGACTTGCTGGCTCTAACCGCGGTCACGGTGAGCCCAAAGGCAGTTTCGCCGAACCAGATAAGTGTACCCGTTGCACTCTGGCGGGTCAATCGGCCGCCGCGGCCCTCTTCCGCTCCGCGGACTGGAACAGGTAAACAGCCAGCATGGCGATCAGCGGCTCCAGCGGATGCCGAAATCGCGCATGTACAGTTACAAAGTAATACATGAGTGGCAGCAGCAGAAACGCCCACAGGTAGAGCCACGCTCCGGGAAGACCCCGCCGCAGCGCCAGCGCCAGCCCACGCAGCCCCACAATGCGGGTGAATCGAAAGTTCAGGGTGCGGCCGTACTCGTTCACAAACCCCTCATCGGCGGGATGCGGCACGCTGACACAGCAAAAGTAAAGACGCCTGGCGGTGAGGGCGGTCAGGGCGCCCGGATCCGTCGTGATCGACCGCTGAGACATCAGGCCGGGCCTCACGAGTAAGGCCATCTGGCCCACAGCTTGGT
>CAYQYM010000345.1:0-2952 GCA_964421715.1 uncultured Acidipila sp. | reverse complement strand
ACCCCTGGGTCACCCAGCTTGACTGCACGTTTTCAATGTTGTCGAGGTAGAGTCGCGAGATAGCAAGCACCTTCAGGTAGTCGACTGCCGTTGCCTCTTCCCATCCGCGGCCGCCGAGCGCCGTGTTGTGCGGCTGGAAGCTCCAGGGGATGAACGCTGTGAAGCCTCCGGTCTCCTCCTGCAGGCGGCGAATCTGCTCGAAGTGATTCACACGCTGCTCCTCGGTTTCTCCCACGCCAAACATCATGGTGGCTGTCGTCCGCATGCCCAGCCGGTGGGCGGTTCGATGCACGAGCAGCCAATCCTCGGTGCGGCACTTCAGACGCGCAATCCGGTGCCGGACCGCGTCGTCCAATATCTCCGCGCCGCCGCCTGGGATCGAGTCCAGCCCGGCATCGCGCAGGCGGCGGATCGTATCTTCCACGGAGAGCTGGCTGTATTCGGCAATCGCCAGAATTTCCGAGGCAGAGAAGCAGTGCAGCCAGACCTGGGGATAGCGCTCGCGAATCCCCCGCAGCAGCCTCTCAAACCACTCGATCTTGAGGTCAGGATGCAAACCGCCCTGCATCAGCACGCCGGTGCCGCCCATCTCCACGGTCTCGGCTATCTTCTGGTAAATCGTCTCGAAGTCGAGGATGTAGCCTTCAGAGGCGAGCTTGCCCTTGAGCGGCCGGTAGAAGGCGCAGAAGGTGCAGTACTCGGTGCAGAAGTTGGTGTAATTGATGTTGCGGTCGATGATGTAGGTGACCACGCCCTCCGGATGCAGCCTGCGCCGCACGGCGTCGGCCTCCATGCCCAGCCCGATCAGGTCATCGCTCCTGAAGCAGTCCAGCGCCTCTCTGCGTGTGAGTCCCATATCTCTATTCTAGTCTCGCCGGGTTGGGTGAGCGCACGCGGCGCGAGCCGGCCTGTTCGGCTGACTCAAAAAACGGCTCGTCCCTGGCAGATTCACATTGAAAGGTGGAACCTGCTATCCGCAGCCGTCATCAAAATGACAGGCCAGCTTAAGGCCACCTTGCGTTCTACGTCTGCGTTCTACGCTTGCGGCCTACGTTCACGGTCAGGGCTTCCTACCCACCCCTGCAAAGGAGACATCGATGAAAAAGCGCACGCTCGGCAGCTCGACCCTTGAGGTTCCCATCCTCTGCCTCGGCGGCAATGTCTATGGCTGGACGTTGTCCGAGGCCGACACCTTCCGCCAGCTTGACCAGGCGCTCGCGGCTGGACTGAACTTCGTGGATACGGCCGATGTCTACTCACGGTGGGCGCCCGGACACAAGGGCGGTGAGTCTGAGGAGATCCTGGGCCGGTGGTTCAAGCAGAGCGGCCGCCGCCGCGAGGTTATCCTGGCCACGAAGGTAGGCATGGACATGGGCGATGGCCGGCAGGGGCTAAGCGCACGCTATATCCGTGAAGCCGTGGAGTCGTCGCTCAAACGGCTCCAAACCGACTACATCGATCTTTACCAGACGCACAAGGATGACCCGGATACACCGCTCGAGGAGACGCTGGGCGCATTGGATGAACTGGTCAAAGCGGGCAAGGTGCGTTTTATCGGCGCATCGAATTACACCGGTGGTCGACTGGCAGAGGCAGTGGAGACCAGCCGCCGCAACAATCTTGCCCCCTTTGTCAGCCTGCAGCCGCACTACAACCTCATGCACCGCCATGAGTACGAATCAGACCTGCTCACAGCAATCGAGAATTACAACATCGGCGTGATTCCTTACTTTTCGCTCGCGGCCGGCTTTCTGACGGGCAAGTACAAGAGCGCCAGCGATGCGGAGGGCGCCGCGCGCGGCGGCATGGTGAGCAAGTACCTCAACGAGCATGGATTTGCCGTCATCCGCGCGCTTGAAGAGGTGGCCCAGCGGCACCAGTCTTCGCCCGCACGGGTGGCGCTAGCCTGGCTGATGGCGCAGCATGGCGTTACCGCACACATTGCCAGCGCGACCAGCGACCGGCAGTTGCAGGATCTGGTCGAGGCGACGAAGCTGGAGCTCGAGCCGGCAGCGATCCAGCAGCTCAACGAGGTAAGCGCGCCGCAGACCATTCACGCGGCTTAGCAAGCAGCCGCTTTAGCTTCGCCGTGCCGGCTGGAACTCGAGTTCTATCCAGTCGCCTTCGAGGCGGCCCTGTACATCTTCAAGCGAGTCGACCAGCCAGTCGGCTGCGGCCAGGTCTCGAGGTGAATGGGAGAAGAGGGTGGCCAGGACCTTGCACCCGGCAGCTTTGCCGGCCTTCGTGCCTGACGTGGCGTCCTCAATGACTAGGCAGTCTTCAGGACGAAGCCCAAGCAACTCCGCTCCGCGAAGATAGGGCTCGGGGTCAGGCTTGCCGCGCTGAACCATATCCGCGGTGATGAACCTCTGCGGCGCGGGGACGCCTGCGTGCTCCAGGCGAACGCGCGCCAGCCGCTCCGTGGCCGAGGTCACAATCGTCCAGCGGTCGCGCGGCACGGCAGCGAGCAGCGGCAGTACGCCTCGCAACAGCTCGAGGCCCTCCCTGTCCTCAATCTCGATGTTCTCGATGACGCGCAGCTCCGCCGCGTCGTCAAGGTCGGGACGCAGCCTGCGGATCGTGTCGATCGCGCGCATGCCGTGCGCTGTTTTGATGGCCAGGCTCCCGTCGATGCCGCGCATCTCACCCCAGCGCTGCCAGCTTCGCTCCACGGAACCCAGCGAGCTGATGAGCACTCCGTCCATGTCAAACAGAATGCCGCGTGCTTGAACTCTTACCTTCTCCGGTGTCTGCACCTCGCCCAGGCCTCCAGAATGCATTCTAGAGAACCGAATCCCATTTGCGCAGCAGCCTGCGAAGCGCGACGAACTCCCGTCTACTTGCTCCTGCGGAGCAGTTTTCGAATCGGCGCGGTAGAGTTGATAGTCACCTGTAGAGCCTGATTGTGCGTATCGACAATTCCCGTCGGACGAGGAGTGTACTGGTACATAT
>CAYQYM010000344.1:0-2963 GCA_964421715.1 uncultured Acidipila sp. | reverse complement strand
CCTCCGCCCACCCTACCGGGACTACGCACAGCCGCGCGCTCAGCACCACCAGCGACGACCACAGCACATCGGCCCCCAGCAGGTGCAGCACCTGCATCCAGGGCGCCGCCAGCAGCAGCAGGTCCAGCATCCCCAGCGCAAACTGCACCGCCAGCAGCGCCGCCACCCCGGCCGCAAACCGCCGCTGTGCCGACCGGCGCGCCGCGCTCACCAGCAGCCACGCCACAAACACACCCGCTGCCACGCTCGCCACCGGATGCACCCAGCGCACCCGCAGCAGCCATACCGAGTGCGCCGCCATATCCTGCCGGAAGCCCTCCCCCAGCGTGCGTACCGGATACAGGGTGTCTGCCAGCGCCGCCAGCGATCCGCTCACGCCCGTCAAGATCGTCGCCGCCAGCCCCGCGCCCGCAAGCCCCATCCCGTGCAGCTCCACGCTGTCCCGCATTCGGCCCGCACGGCGCGAGAGAAAGTGCGCCGCCAGCGCCAAAGACGCCAGCAGCAGCAGCGTGTTCGCCAGGTGCAGTGAGAGGTAAACCCCGCGGGAAGGCGACTGGTCCCGCCCCGTCTTGCCCAGCAGTACCAGCAATGCGCCGAGAAACGCCTCGTTCAGCGTGAAGAAGGCCGCCGCGCCCACCATCGTGCGCGCCAGGTGCCGCTTCGCCGTTCCGCGAAAGGTCCACGCGGCCAGCGCAATCATCGCTATCAGCGCAATCCCGCTCGTCGAGCGGTGCGCCAGTTCGATCAACGTGGCCAGCCGCGGCGCATGCTGCAGCAGCGTGCCGTTGCACAGCGGCCAGTGCTCGCCGCATCCGTTGCCGGAGCTGGTCGCGCGCACAATCGCACCCCAGAGAATCACGGCGATGTTATAGGCGAGCACCGCCCAGGCAAACCGGCGCAGCCCGCGCGGGGTCTCGCGCATCGCGGGCACCGAGGCTGTCGGAGCCGTCATAAACTCAATCTTACGCCGCCCCGCTTCTGCCGCCCCACCCCTGGCCCCGTGCCTGCCGCCTCTTTTTTTACTCGTCCCCGTGCAACTTGCTGCCAACCCGCGCAATCTCACCCGACGGTATGGAGAAAGCCATGATGATACGCCGCTTCGCCTCGCTGCTGCTCGCCCCCACCCTGGCCTTTTCAACCGCCGGCCTGGCCCTCGCCCAGTCCGCCTCGCAGGACATGCACGATGCCGGCACTGAGACCAAGTCCGCTGCCACGCACACCGGGCACGGCATAAAAAGTGGCACGCGCAAGGGCTACAACAAGACCAAGGAAACCACTCACAAGGGATTTGACGCCACCAAGGAAGGCACCACCAAGGCCTACGACCGCACTAAGGAAAAAACCCAGCAAATCGTCGGCAGTGACCACGCCGCCAGCACTAAGGCCAAAGACCGCGCCCGCGAATCCCGCATGAAAGCCAAAGACAAGACCAGCCAAACCGAGCAAAAGGTCAACGACGCCACGCCGCCGCAGTAGCTCATATGTCCTTGCGGCACTCGGGGCGCTCGCACTTGCGCGCCCCGCACAGGTAGTCCGCCTCCGCGTCCAGCAGCGCGTTCAGCGTCTCCTCCACCGTCGACCGCACCACCTCGTCCAGAGGCTCGCGGGTGCGGCCTTCATCGATCTGTACCACCGGCACAGCACTGTCGCACTGCCTCCTCCGGCTTGTACCAACCTTCCAACTCTAAAAGCCAAACCGATGCGCGAAAAATAGCCTACGTTATCTGGCCCTGACTGCCGCCTCCGCTGCGGGTGTTGGCCGGTCATTGGGGCCGTCGCTGCGATGCGATGAGTTCCTGAATGGCGCAATCTTGCACTCGATGAACGAGAGCCAAGTGCTGGCCGAGCGCTGGTGCGTCCGCTTCAACACCTCCGGCCACACTCCTCGCTGGGCTACAAACTACCGGCACCAGGCCTGGACACCAAACATAACAGGGGAGGCGCTCGAAGTTCATCCCAGGCTTCCATATCGTCACTTTTTAGCCCTCCGGGATGTTTCTCTTTCATGTAGCCGCCGTTCCTCGCTGCTGAAACAGCGGCAACTCCGCAGATGGAAGGCCGAGTAAAGCAGCCCTTGCGCATCCCGACTCAGTTCATGTCCGTCCACTGCGTCGTCGAGGAGTGCAGCCTTCCATCCTGCTCCGTTACTGTTACCACAAGCGAATGATCTTCGCCCGGTCCCGCATCGCCCGCCTGCGGAAAGATGCGGTCGTAACCCTGCGTCCCCTCCTGTGCCTCAAACTCGGCCAGCGTGAAGCCGTCCAGCACCACTGTCACGGTTCGGATGATTTCATTCGCATCTGCCGCTATCGCGACCTCGATGTCGTTCCCGATAAATGCCCGGGAGTGCCTGGTCGTGATGTTCAATTTCTCGACCAGCCCGCGGCCATGCGGTCCTTCAGGATACAGCGGTCCATAACCACCTTGATGCCGTCCTTCTCCGCCCACTCCGCGGCCTCCTCGTGGCATACCCCCTCCTGCAGCCACAGGTAGGGAATCTTCAACCGCATCGCATCCTTCACCACCCCCGGCACGAACTCTGGCTGCCGGAACACATTCACAAGGTCAATCTGGTGCTTGGCCGCTGCTGCCTCGAGGTCTGGATACGCCCTCTCTCCCAGCGCCTCCTCAATCGCCGGGTTCACCGGGATAATCCTGTAACCCTGCTGCTGCATGAACCGCGACACCCCCAGGCTCGGCCGCCCCTCCTTGTTCGTCAGACCCACAACGGCAATCGTCTTCGCGTTCGCAAGTATCTCGCGTATCGTCTCCGGCTCATTCATCGCAGTCACCCGCAATCCACCATCAGATTAACTTGCATTCATGCTTGGATTCTCAGCCGTCATCTTGGGTGCAACCACTCCCGGTGTGTCATGCCTGAATCGCTCCCGAAAGTTTGAGGCTTCCTGCCCTTTTACCGCCTCGCAAAACTGCCGCCCCAACTCTCACCAACGGGCGTATTC
>CAYQYM010000343.1:0-2964 GCA_964421715.1 uncultured Acidipila sp. | reverse complement strand
GGCCAGGGCTGACATGGCAAGCAGCAGCAGTAATAATGCGCCAAACCAGATCATTGAGCCCCCTTCGATTCACTCTGCGGTCCAGACTGCGGCGGAGTGTCCGGGCCGCTTACTCCCACCTCGCCCGGCCGCGGCTCCCAATGTCCCAGGGTGCGCATGCGAAACGCGCGGGCAGTTGCGTGGCCCAGCAGGGTGTTTGTCGCCAGCATGAACAGAGACAGGAATAACGTCTTCCACGCAAGCTGGCTGCCGCCGGATTCGAGGAACACTGCAATTGTGAGGAGAAGGCTGGCTAGCTGCGCGGGCAAAGAGAGGTAGTGCAGCGCTTCAGTGGGTGTGCGCATGCGCCAGGCGCCCAGCGCGCCAAGCCAGCAGCAGAGGACGAGCATGGCGAGGAGGGCATCCACCACAAGGAAGTGAAGGCTCAAAGATGCCTCCCCAGGAACCGGACAAAGACCAGCGTGCCTCCGAACGACATGATGGCGAGCGCCAAGGGAAGGTCAATCAGTGGCGGGCGACCGGCGCCCACCGTCAGCAGCACCATCGCGATGACTACAATCGTCCCCGTCAGCTCCAGTCCCACCAGCCGCCGCTCCGGTGGCTGACGCAGGCACATATCGGCACAGGCGGGCAGGCACAGGCAAACGCCTGCAGCGGCTATCTGCCAGACGTTCAACGCCCCACTCCCAGGATACGAGCAACAGTGGAGACCTGCCCGGGCCGCATCTCGTGCAGTAGCATCTGGTTCTGATTCTCATCAATGCCAATCACGATCGTGTTGGGGGTGGTGGTTGCGTAGGCCGTGGCGATCACCCTGTGGCCGGTAGCCTCAGGCGTGTCTTCGGAGCAGTGATCGGAGCAGTGAAAGGGAGCGGCTCTAAAACGTGCGGAGATTGGCTTCAGATGCAGGATGTCCGCGAGCAGCACGAGTGTGATCGTCACCTGGTCCCGGATCACCTCGGCTGGAAGTCTCCAGCCAGTCAGCATGTCACGCCACTTCAACTGTATGCGCAACGTGCTGCTGGCCCACGCGACGTAAAGGAACAGCCCTGCTGGAACGATGCACAACGCACCTGCGATCATCTCGTCACGGCGTGTGCCGGCCACCAGCAGTATCCACTCGCCCACCATCACTGCAAGCACAATCATCACTGCCTGCATGTCGGGCCGCCGCTCGCCGCGGGATTTGAAAGGCCAGCGCATCCACAAAGGAAACAATCAGCAAAGGAAGAGATGCCCATCCAGCTACCCTGGTGGTCTGCTGGTCAGCAGCAGGGACGGCAATGGCCGGCACTCATGCGCCGCAAAGGCAGCGCCGATTGCCGGCACACGCCCGAGCTCGTCCTGATTTTCAGCAGGAAGTCTCGGCTTGGTTAAAGGGGAAGCTACTGGCCGAAGCTACTGGCCGGAGAGGATGATAGGCAGCGTGGGCGCAGCTGAGCCCTCCGCCTTTTCAATCGTGACACCAAAGGCCTTGGCCTGCACGCCGACGGGTAGATTTGGCAATACGACGCTGCCGCTGCCGCTCGCATCTACCTGGAATACGCCGGCAGGTATGGGCGCGGTTCCGTTTTCCGGAATCAGCCACAATTCGTAGGCTTTGCCTGCGGGGAGAGGGCGAAGATTGTTCGCGGCAAAGATCAGCGCGCCGCGGCTGGGCAGGTAAGTGGCATGTGCCACGGGCTGAGGCGGGTGCTTGCTCTCCGTCAGCGTCACGCGCTGCGCACTGCGCGAGTTCAGAACCTCCATCAGCTCCTGCGCGCGGTCGGCCTTGGCGGAGAGCTGCGCTATCGTATACCGCGAAGCGTCAAGCTGCTGGTGCAACTGGTGGTCCTGGTTGCCAATCCAGGCGGCGAACCCGAGAGCCGCGGCTGCGGCTACCCAGCCCAGGGTGCCGAAGATGCTGAATCCGCGCCGGGCAGGCTCCTCGCCGCGAACCGTTGCTGTTCGTGCAGGTGGTGCAACTGCAACGGGCGCTGGCCGTGCCGCCGCGCTCGCCGTGTCCGTGGTGTTACTGATGCGGGCTAGAAACCGCTCCCTTGCGCCTTCCGGAATCGCATGCTGCTCGACGCTGGCGGACATCAGCACAAGGTCCGCATTGAGGCCGGCAAGCTCATCCCTGCACTCCGGGCATGCGGCCAGGTGCTCACGCAGCACGGCGGTCTCGTCTTCCGAGAGCGCGTGCATGGCGAAGAGCGCCAGGTCTTCTTCCGGGATGTGCGAACCGTTGTTCAAGCTGCCATTGCCTTCCTGAGGGAACTCAGAGCCAACCGGATGCGTGTCTTTACTGTGCCCAGTGGATCTCCGGTTTTTGCTGCAATCTCCGTATGCGTCATACCGTCGAAATAAGCCATCTCAAGCGACCTGCGCTGCTCGGGCGGCAGGCTCGTAATCACCTGGCGGACCTTCGCCATCAGGGTGTTTCTCTCCGCCTCGCTGGCGAGGTTGGTCGAAGAGACCAGCACCACATCGTCTACTGAGTCGGAGGGCTTGCGGCGGCGGATACCATCAATGGCGCGATTGCGGGTGACTACCAGCAGCCACGCCCCGAGCGAACCCTTGCCCGAGATAAAAGCGCTCGGGTTTTTCCAGACCTGTATAAAAATCTCCTGCATCACGTCTTCTGCCTCGCCCGGGTCGTGCAGCACCCGCAAGGCGACGGAATAAACCATGCTGGAGTACCGGTCGAAGATCGCGGCCATGGCTGCCTGGTCGCCGTGGAGCACGCGCTCCAGCAGGGCCGCATCTTCGACCGTAGTATCTCCAAACCGTATACGTCTCCCAGTCTCTGCATGGGGAGAACGTGCAGGGGGGTCGGCCGGATTCAGGAAATCCTCTGGCATAGTCGGTCGAGCCTTATTCTAAACACCATGGACCACATCATGCTGCAACCGGTTGAAATTATCGTCTGCCCGGTTAAAAAAGCGGCCTCTCCGGCGGTACACCTGCCTGCTCTCCCTGCGC
>CAYQYM010000342.1:0-2967 GCA_964421715.1 uncultured Acidipila sp. | reverse complement strand
CGAACCAGTCGACGACCTGTTTGCCGACATCCCACGGGTTGGAGAAGCAGCACGCGGTTACGGGGGAGCCTGCCGCAGAGTTCGCCTCCGCCTCGGGACCAGCGGTCGAGGGCGTCATGCCGCAGATGGGTGGGTCCAGTGTGGAGGGCACCATCACCAAGTGGCTCAAACAGGTGGGCGACAAGGTGGAACGCGACGAGCCGCTGTTTGAGATTTCAACTGACAAGGTAGACGCCGAGATTCCCTCACCCGCCGCTGGCGTGCTGAGCGAGATCAGGGTGCAGCCAGGCGCGACCGTGCAGATCAACACCGTTGTGGGTGTCATTGGAGGCAGTGCTACAGCCGGCATTGGCAAGTCCGCTGCCCCGGCCCCTGCTGCTGCAGCCCCTGTGTCGATGGCGACCGCTGCTCCGGCTGGTCTTCCAGCGGCCGCTTCGCACGGCGAGCCGCAGCGCTCTTCTCCGCTGGTGCGCAAAATCGCCAAGGAGAATCACGTTGACCTGGCCCAGGTTGCCGGAACGGGCATAGGCGGCCGCATCACGAAGGAAGATATTCTTGGCCACCTGCAATCGCGTGGCGCAGTTCCCGCGACTCCGTCTTTGGCGCCGGTCCCGGCTGCTGTCGCGCAGTCCGCTGTGCCTAAGGCGGCAGCCTCTGCCCCGGTCGCTGCTCCATTGCCGGGTGAGTTGGTACCGATGTCGAAAATGCGCTCGATCATTGCCAACCGCATGGTCGAGTCGAAGCACACAAACGCCCACGTACACACGGTGTTCAAGATTGACTTCACCCGTATTGTCAAGCTGCGCGAGAAAGAGAAGAACAAGTACGAGCAGCGCAATGGCGTAAAGCTGACCTACATGCCGTTCATAGCGCGTGCCGTGGTGGCCACCCTGCGCAAGATGCCGATTATCAATGCATCGATCGAGGGCGATGCGATTCGCTATCACCAGAACATCAATATCGGCATAGCGGTCGCGCTGGACTGGGGTTTGATTGTGCCGGTAATCAAGCAGGCGGAAGAGCGCAGCTTCCTCGGTGTAGCCCGCGCCATCGCCGATCTGGCAGAGCGCGCCCGCAGCAAGAAGCTAAAGCCGGATGAAGTTGGTTCCGGTACCTTCACTATCACCAACCCTGGTATCTTCGGCGAACAGTTCGGCACACCAGTCATCAACATGCCGGAGAGCGCCATCCTGGGCGTCGGAGGCCTCTTCAAAGAACCGGCCGTGCTTACCGATAAGGACGGGGTCGACTCGATCGCAATCCGCAATATGATCCATCTCACGCTCGGCTTCGATCACCGCATCATCGATGGGGCGGATGCGGGCAAGTTCATGGCTGAGGTGAAGAAGTACCTTGAAAGCTGGAGCGAAGACATCGGCTAGTCCGGTCAGGCTTCATCCGCAAAACAGGGAAAAAGAGCAGGCCGCTTTCTGGCCTGCTCTTTTTCCTGGACAAAAACCGGGCCTGTTCGGGTTCTGCTTTCAAATCAACTCAGAGCAGCGCCTCTGCCTCAAGCACCCGAGCTACAGCCTCATCCGGCGTGCTGCCAATGGCGGAGAGATGTCCCATCTTGCGGCCCTTCCGCGGCTGGTGTTTTTCATAAAGGTGCAGCCGCACGCCGGGCACCGCAAGTGCGCGTTCCCAGTGCGGGTCATGGTCCAGCCAGAGGTCGCCCAGCAGGTTGGCGATGGCCGCGGGCTGCACCACGTCCACGCTGCCCAGGGGCAGGTTACAAACGGCACGCACGGCCTGCTCGAACTGGCTGGTCACGCAGGCCCGCTCACTCGCGTGATAACTATTGTGCGGGCGCGGCGCAAGTTCATTCACCAGCAGCTCCCCTGCCGAGGTCAGAAACATTTCCACCGCCAGCAGGCCTTCTATTTGCATGGCAGAGGCAATGCCGCCCGCCAGCTGCTGCGCCTCAGCCTCCAGCTCCACAGGCACAGAGGAGGGAATCACGCTCCACGCAAGGATCTGGTTGGTGTGATGGTTCTGCGCGGAGGGGAAGCTGCGCACCTCGCCGTTTGGCGCACGCGCCACCATTACAGAAATCTCCTGCCTCAGGTCGAGCGCCTTCTCCGCGACACAGGGCCGTTGGCCCAGAGACTCCCACGCTGTACGCACCTGCGCCTCAATTGACTCCGAGGTCCCGGAGAGCCCTGTCTTGACCTGGGAGCGCCCGTCGTAACCGCCCTGTGCGCTCTTGATAAAGCAGCGTCCACCCAGATCGTGAACGGCCTGCAGCAGCTCGGCCTCGGTGGTCACGGCGCGATAGTCCCCGACCGGAAATCCGTTTTCCACCAGCCAGATCTTCTGCAGAATGCGATTCTGGATGATGCGCATGGCGTGAATGCCCGGACGGACAGGCGCGAATTGGCTTGCAGCTTCGAGCGAACTCAGGGCGATCTGTTCGATCTCCAGTGTCACTACGTCGCAACCGCGCGCCAGGTCTGCAGCCGCGCGGCGGTCGCTCCACGAGCCTTCAAAGCACGCGTCAACGACAAATCGTGCCGGGCACGCCGGGTCGGGGTCCATCACGTAGATGCGGTAGCCAAGCGAGCGCGCGGCCATGGCCGTCATGCGCCCCAGCTGTCCTCCGCCAAGTATGCCAATGGTAGAGCCTGGCTCGATGACGCTCACAGTGGAAGCTCCTGCTGCAACACTTCACTGCTGCGAGCGGCGCGCCAGGCATGCAGTGCCTCGCGCAGGGCCGGATCCGTGGTGGCCAGCATCTGCGCGGCCAGCAGCGCGGCGTTGGCTGCTCCTGGCCTGCCAATCGCCAGCGTGCCCACCGGCACTCCACGCGGCATCTGCACTATGGAAAGAAGGGAATCGACGCCCTGCAGCATTGTTGCCGGCACGGGAACACCCAGCACGGGCACGGTAGTCTTCGCCGCGAGCATGCCCGGTAAATGTGCGGCCCCGCCTGCGCCGGCGATAATCACGCGCAGTCCACGCGCCTCGGCC
>CAYQYM010000341.1:0-2970 GCA_964421715.1 uncultured Acidipila sp. | reverse complement strand
GTCCTGCACATACGAGCCGCTCCAGAAGAAGCTCTTACCCGCGGCGCGCTCAATGCCATGCACGTCTACATGGCGGGCGGTCAGGACCGATTCATCGGCTGCCGTGAAGTCTTCTCCGACGACGGCGATCACCCGCACGCTGGTAAAGAAGCTGGCCGCAAGCGCGAAATGCGTGGCGGCTCCGCCCAGGCAGCGCTCTCGACGGCCGGAGGGCGTCTCGATGGAGTCGAAGGCTACGCTGCCTACAACGACGATTGACATGCAGGTCCTTTCGCGGCTACTGGATGTACTTGCCGAGAATCAGCGCGAGCTTTTCGCGCGTGGCCGGAGGAATGGTCTTCGGGTCCGTGAGAATGGCGTGCTGCAGAGCAGTGGCGCAGGAGCAGGCGCGTTCCGTGGGCATGAGAGCCACGGTGGCACGAACCACGCGCGAGGCGTTTGCGGCATTCTGGCTGAGCACGGCCACGATCTGGTCCACCGTGACGGCGTCGTGCGCCTCATGCCAGCAGTCATAGTCCGTGACCATGGCGATGGTGGCATAGCAGATCTCGGCCTCGCGGGCCAGCTTGGCCTCCTGCAGGTTGGTCATGCCGATGACATCTGCACCCCAACTGCGATAGAGGTTGGACTCGGCGCGCGTGGAAAACTGGGGACCCTCCATGCAGACATAGGTTCCGCCGGCTTTGCCTGTCACGTCTTCGGTGGCGCAGGCACGCACCATCGCATTCATCACGACCGGGCAGACCGGATCGCAGAAGGCCACGTGCGCCACCACGCCCTCGCCAAAAAAGGTGGAGATGCGATGCTGTGTCCGGTCAATGAACTGGTCGGGGATCACGAAATCGGTCGGCTTGTGCTCCTCCCTGAGCGAGCCCACGGCGGAGACGGAGAGGATGCGCGTGACCCCGAGCTGCTTCAGCGCGTGAATGTTGGCGCGGAAGTTCAGCTCCGAGGGCAGCAGGCGATGGCCGCGGCCATGGCGCGCCAGGAAGGCGACCTGGCGTCCCTCCAGCTCGCCCAGCACAAACGCATCGCTCGGCTCGCCAAACGGAGTGGTCACAAGCTCTTCGCGCACATTCGTGAGTCCGGGCATGCTGTAAAGTCCGCTGCCGCCGATGATTCCAATCTCTGCCTGTCGCAATCTCACCTGCTGTTCTCTTCTGTAGCGAAAAACGCCAGTATAAATGCAGCCGAGGCCTGTTCCATGCAAACGGCTGACCGCAGCCACTGCAGTGGTCGCATAAGCTGCTGCTCAGCGAGGGCCGGTGCGCAGCGCTGCCCGCAGCAGACCGCAGTGCCAGGAAAAGCGGGCAAGGGTCTCCGCAGGCGAAGCCCGGTCAGGCATCCGCATCGCGACTGCGTCTCCTGAGGACTGCTGCGCGCCGGTCATCAGCAGCTGGAGCTTGCGCGCGGTCTCGATTGGAAAGCTCTCGCTGACGAAGACCAGCCTGCCGCTGACGGTGATCAGCACCGGCCCCTCACTGGTGGTGTAGATGTGCTCGCCCTCGCCCGCGCTCTCATGCGTGTCCGGCGCAACGCGGCTGTACTTCTTGCCCAGCTCAGAGCCGTAGAGCGTGGCGAAGGCGGCGGCCTCCTCCGGCGTCTTCCACTGCGAAAGATAGACGAGGCCGACGGAGGCGGTGGAGGACTTGTCTGCCGCATCGCGCCTCTGCGCCGCATAGTAGAGGCCGCCGTCCCAGGCGGGCGTGAAGAGCACCTCCGCCTGGCCTCCGCCAAACAGTTGCGCGAGAATGCGCACGTCGAGCTGGCCCATCACCCCGATGTCATACGGCTCGTAGCCGGCGTCCAGCAGCGGATGCACGTCCGGCATATTGAGTACGGGCACATGCTTCCTGCTCTCATAGGCGCGCGGGTTGATGATTTCGTAGCTGGACGAGGGCGGGACATCCAGCGGCGCGGCGTAGGCTGCGGCGCGGCCCTTATCCCCGAGCAGCGCAGCCTCAAAGCGAAGACCATCCCGGTAGGGGAACAACAGGGATTCCTGCAGCAGCAGCGGAGCGCGGCTGAGCACGGGCGAGCTGGGATCGTTGACCATGTCGTCCGTCATACTCTGGATGACCTCGGGATTGGTAAGCAGCGAGCGGCCGGAGGGCATGAGCCCATAGTCGATGAAGACGGCCATAGACTGCCCTTCGAGCACCGCTTCGCGGGCTGTATCATCCTCATCCGAAGCGATGTGCGCCCGGTCCTGTGCAAAGTTGCGCGAGAGCTTCTCGTCAGTCTGGCTGCCCCACTTCTCGAGACCGACGCGCTGGTCCTGCAGTGCGTGCGTGAGCTCATGCGCGAGCACCGGCTTTTGCGATTCAGGATCGATCCAGTCCAGCAGGTTCACGGTCTTCGTCTTCGAGTCGTAGTAGCCGGCAATCTGCTCCTTGAGCAGGCTGACCAGGAAGGGCCGCAACTGGAAATCTCGGTCGATGAGCCCGAACTTCTTCAGCACAATTTCGGAACGCTCCATGCGTCTGGCATCCTTGTCGTCCTTCATGCGCTCGTCCAGGTACTTCTCTACCACAGCGCGCGTGGTGAGGCGCCGCTTCACCTTGCTGCGAATGGGCAGCCCGGTGTCCTTCGAGGCAAAGTCCAGGATCTCGTCTACGCTGCGGAAGAGCTCTTTGGCCTGCGCCGCGGTGATGTGCGTCTCAGGCTGCACGGCGGGCGGCTGCGCCTTTTGCTGGGTGGCGGGCGGCTGCATGGGGGCTTGCGACGGCGCCGTCTGCGAAGAAGCCGTCTGGGCGGAACAGCTTGCGGCACTCAGGAGCAGGATGGCGGCGGTGCGGCGGAGCGCGGATTGCATGGTCGAGAGCGGTCCTCTGCTCCGAGGCTATAATTTTCAGAGGGAATTGACCAATGTCCACCGCCTTACAACATGCGCACGCGGTGAGCCTTGAGGCGCCGTTGCAGCACTGCGGAGCGCAGCGGCTTGCGGAGCGCGCGCGCATTCGCGTGACC
>CAYQYM010000340.1:0-2990 GCA_964421715.1 uncultured Acidipila sp. | reverse complement strand
GGCCGCCCTCGATCAGCAGCCCCGCCAGTATGCCGGCCAGCGCCAGGACTACTCCGCCAAAACTGCTTTTATCCATCGCCCGTCACCCTTCAGGTCAAGTTGATTGCCGCTTAGTAGTCCGCGCGGCGGCGCCGATGCTGTGCCGCCTCTCCGCCCGTTTCCGGATCGGTTGCCTGCGCCGCCTGTTCCGCCGTCAAGGCGCGCAGTGCGGCGGAAAACACCATCGAGGCAGCGCTGCCCTGCGGAAACAGCTTAGCCGCCTCCACCAGCAGGGCCGAGCGATAGGCCGCCACCCGCGCCACAACCTCCGCGCACGACTCAAGCACCACCAGCTTCTCGCCGTTCACAAGCGTGAGCATCGTGTCCGGTGAAGCCTCGGCATACTTGATCAGGTCGCTGTTCACCACCATGTGCGCGCCGTTCAGACGTGTCAGTTCAATCATGAAATTCTCCCCAGAGGCACTCGGGAGAGGTTATCGGCGAAATACGGGAAAGGTTGATAAGGGCGTGGGCATCGGCGCACGAGACGTTCCAGGGTGAAGGTGCGCCGGACAGCCAGAGACGATGTGAACTACCGCTCGCCGCCCAGCCTCCAGGCCAGCGCGAGATCAGCGCGCAGTGTCTCGTAGAGACCCTCGCCGGTCTCCGGCGTCGCGGCCCGCAGTACTGCCGAAGGATGCAGCGTGGCCACGGCCCGCTCTACCACCGGGGAGCTGACGAGCCGGCCGCGTTCGCGCATCAGCGCGAACTTCGGGCTCAGCAGCGACCTGGCTGCCGACGCGCCCAGGCAGACCACCACGCGCGGCACCACCGCCTCCATCTCGGCCAGCAGCCAGGGACGGCAGGCCATGATCTCCGATAGCCGCGGCGACTGGTGAATCCGCCGCTTGCCGCGCGGCACAAATTTGAAGTGCTTCACCGCGTTGGTCACGTAGAGATCGCTGCGCTCGATGCCAATCTCCTCCAGCGCACGGTCCAGCACCTTGCCCGCCGGGCCCACAAACGGAGCGCCTCCGCGGTCCTCCTCATCGCCCGGCTGCTCGCCCACCAGCATCAGCCGCGTGCCGGTGCCGCCCGCACCGAAGACGGGCTGCGTGGCGTGCTTGTAGAGCTCGCATCCGCGGCAGCCGGGCAGGCAGCGCGCCAGCTCTGGCAGGCTGCGGTCCTCCGGCAGAAACGCCGCGGCGGAGCTCGTCCTTCGCTGCGCGGCCAGCATCGTCTCCACGCGCTGCCCGGCACCCCTCACCAGCGCCGGCAGCACGGCCAGCTCCGGCAGCTCCCGCCAGTAGCGCACCGGCATCTCTGCCCGCATTGCCTGCGTGTTCAGCCGCGCCGGGTTGAAGATGGACGCGTAGTAGCTCTGCCACATCGTTTCGAGCTCGTCCTCTGCGGGAGCGGCTTCGCGCGGCGCCCCGGGTCCGAACACAGCCTGCTTCGTAACCGGGTCCCATGCGGCAGACTCGTCGGGAGTTAGAATGGCCCAGCGCATCACGGCAAAACGCTCGGCAAAGAAGGGAACTGCAAGCCGCAGAATGCGGTGGTCCGGTTGGTACCAGGCAATAAAGCAACCCTCTGCCTCCGAGGACATGGCCTCTGCCTCGGAGTCCGGCTGCGCGCACTTCCTGAAGCGCAGGAAGGCGTGCATCTTGTGCAGGTCGCGGCGCACCTGTTGCTCCAGCCGGCGCAGGGCAGCGACGTCCTCGTCAAGCTCGTGTGAGAGCAGCCAGCGTTCCTGCTGCAGCCGCCATAGGACACGGTAGAGCGTCTGCCAGCGTTCCGCATCACGGTGGCAGGCCGCAATCCTGGCCAGATCCACAAACGGCCGGGGCACCATGGGCGCTGGCCGGCCAGCCTCAGCGGAGAGGCCTGCCGCTGCCGCGGTGGCTTCTGCCGCTTCACCAAAGTCGAGCTCGAGAGGCCGCGCGACCGTGGCATCCTCAAGCCGCACCTGTTCCGGGGAGACGCCCTGCTGCAGCAGCCTGCGCGCGCAGCCGCGCCAAGCCTGGAAGTCTGGCGCAACCTGAATCGTGAGCATCCGCTAGAGCTGCCCGGAGAGGGCGCTGATACCCGCGTCAAAGAGCTGCATCTGCGCCGGTATCACAACCGTCTCCGGCAGCCGCTCCTTTTCCAGGCGCCACACGGGCGCCACGTGGTCCGCGGCGAGGAGAAACGGTGCCGCCAGCTTCATGCGTACCTTCAGCTTGCGCAGATCGTCCGCTCCCAGGCGGTGGTAGCTGCGAATGCGGAGAATGCGCTCAACATTCCTGTAGCCGATGCCGGGCACGCGCAGCAGTGCCTCGCGCGGGGCTGTGTTCACGTCCACGGGAAAAAACTCGCGATGGGCCAGGGCCCAGCTCATCTTGGGGTCGCGCTCCAGGTCAAGGTTCGGCTGCGCATCGGTGGTCAGCTCCGCTGCTTCAAAGCCGTAGTAGCGCATGAGCCAGTCTGCCTGGTAGAGCCGGTGCTCCCGCACCAGCGGAGCCGCTTTCATCGGCAGCCGCGCATCTCCCTGCGGGAAGGAGCTGAAGCCCGAGTAGTAGACACGGCGCAGCCGATAGCTGCCGTAGAGGTGGTCTGCCGTGGAGAGAATCTGCCGGTCCGTGCTCGGGCTTGCGCCCACCACCATCTGCGTGCTCTGGCCAGCAGGAGCAAACTTCTTCTTTGCGCGCTGCCTGCGGCTCTCTTCTGCTTCCAGGGTCTTCTCATGAATGCCGGCCATCGTGCTCTCAATCACCGGCGCACTCTTATCCGGTGCAAGCTGCACCAGGTCCTCCTGCGTGGGCAACTCGATGTTGGCGCTCAGACGGTCGGCGTAGAGGCCGGCCTGTTCGAGCAAAGCCTGCGATGCTCCAGGGATGGCCTTGAGATGAAGGTAGCCGCCGAAGCTGTGCTCCTCGCGCAGCAGCCGCGCCACCCGGATCATCTGTTCCATCGTGTAGTCGGGCGACTGCAGAATGCCCGAGCTCAGAAAGAGTCCCTCAATGTAGTTG
>CAYQYM010000339.1:0-3005 GCA_964421715.1 uncultured Acidipila sp. | reverse complement strand
GGAGGCAATCTTACACTAACATACAACCCGGACCACTCGGTGGGGGCCGATCAATAACGTGGCGTAGATATTGTAAGCTAATTTGCCTCAAAAAATGGCGGAATTCCCCAACTCCCACTGATTGGTGCTGATATACTTTCACCTCTAGGCGACGGACTTACGCCCGCTTCCAACAAAGCAGTTGACTGTGCGAGCACCGCAAGCATGGATCGGTTTGCCCGCTCGCGGGCTCGTGGTGGTAGCGGCGCCGAATGGTTCGGCATCGCAATGAAGGAACCATCATGAGCACTAAGGCACCCGTAAATGTGTCCGCTGCACCTCAAGTGCGCCGCCCTCGGCGCATGGCGCGCTTGCCAGAACCTGCGACTACAGAGCGCGCCGGCAAGGCCACACCCTCGAAGCTGGATCAGATTGAAGAGTTGCTGCTGGCAGACGGCGGGACGACGATTGCTGTCATGATGGCGCTAACTGGTTGGCTCCAGCACTCATTGCGCGGCGCAATGGCCGGCGCGCTAAAGAAGCGCAGACTCACTATCACCTCCGAGCGGATCGAGGGTGTTCGCCACTATCGGGCGACGAAGCCGTCATGAGCGAGATCAAGCTTGCCGCCGAGATCGAGCGCATCGCAGCGCTCGATCTCGAAGGACTGCGCCTTGTCTGGCACGCGCAGTTCGGACTACCTCCACCGCTGCGCTCAGTGCCAATCCTGCGGGCACTTCTGGCTTGGCGCATCCAGGCGGTGGAACTGGGCGGCCTCGATCAAGCGACCCGGCGTGCCTTGATGCGCAAAGGCAGGCCCGAGGCCGAAGGGCTCGATCTCGGCATCGGGGCGCGGCTCACTCGCAACTGGCAGGGACGTACTCATGTGGTGGTGGTTGAGGCCACAGGGTTCCGCTGGGAGGACCGGACCTACCGCAGCCTGTCAGCCGTCGCTACCGCAATCACCGGAAGCAAGTGGAACGGGCCGCGCTTCTTCGGCCTGCGTCCCGCTGCGTGAACCAGCCAGCCCCGCGCCGCTGCGCGATCTACACCCGCAAAAGCTCCGACGAGAGGCTCGATCAGGCCTTCAACAGCCTTGATGCTCAGCGCGAGGCTGGAGAGGCCTATGTGAAGAGCCAGGCCAGCGAAGGCTGGCAGGTTGTGACGGCGCGCTACGATGATGGCGGTTATTCCGGCGGCACGATGGAGCGGCCAGGATTGCAGCGCCTGCTCGGCGATGTCGAGGCGGGCCGCATCGATGTCGTTGTCGTCTACAAGATTGATCGATTGACCCGCAGCCTGGCGGACTTCGCGCGCATCGTAGAACAGTTCGATGCGCGCGGAGTCAGCTTTGTTAGTGTCACCCAGGCGTTCAACACCACCAGCAGTATGGGTAGACTCACTCTCAACGTCTTGCTCTCATTCGCCCAGTTCGAGCGCGAGGTCACTGGCGAGCGGATCCGCGACAAGATCGCCGCCTCCAAAGCCAAAGGCATGTGGATGGGCGGCCTGCCGCCGCTCGGCTATGATCTTCCTGCCCCCGGCACCCGCAAACTGCTCGTAAACGCAGCAGAAGCCGAGCAGGTTCGGCATATCTTCGCTCGCTACCTTGAACTGCGCTCGGTCCATCGGCTCGCTGATGATCTGGCCGCACGTGGTATCACTTCAAAATGCCATGTAACCGCTGCTGGCAAATGCATTGGCGGAGAGCGGATCGGCCGGGGGGCGCTGTTCCATCTGCTGCGTAACCAGCTCTATCTTGGCAAAATCACTCACAAGGGCACGGCCTACAATGGCGAGCACGAGGCGATCATCGATCGGAATGTGTTTGCCGAGGTGCAGGAACTGCTGACAGCACGGCCGCAGCGGCGCGTTCGGATCGATGGAAGACTAGATACGGCCGCTTTCATCGGCAAAATCGTGGACGCCGCTGGGGAACTCATGAGCCCGACCTCCTCACGTGGTCGCGGTGGACGGCTCTACCGCTACTACGTCTCAGCATCACTCCAGCGTGGGACCTCAGCACCAGCTGATGCTGACTATCTTAGGCGAGTGCCGGCCCCAGCCATTGAGGGGCTCATCCTGGCTGTTCTCGGTCGGCTGCTGCCCGCCAATAAAGCGCCGATGTCGCAAGTGGACCAAGTTCGTCTCGGGGACGGGTTGATCGAACTCGATCTGGTCGTACCAGTCGCTAGGATTGTGCACGCCAATCTCGCGGACGGAGAAGCTGTAGTGCCTACCCGTTCCGGCTGCAGGCTCAGCGTGCCCCTCTTGCTGCCGCTGCGCGGTGGCAAGGCCAGCATCATGAGCGGGAGCCGCAATCGGCTCGTGCCCGACCCAGTCCTCGTGGGCGCGCTGCGCAAGGCGCACCGGCTGCTCAGCCGCGATACCAACGGACTGCCGACTGTTCATGCTGCGCCAAAATCGCCGTACGAGCGGAGCCTGCTGCGCCTTGGGCTGCTCGCGCCTGATATTCAGCAGGCCATTCTCTCCGGGCAGCATCCGCGCAACCTCAATCTGGAGACCTTGCTCCGCCTGGAGCTTCCGCTCGACTGGCCCGAGCAGCGGCGCATTCTCGGACTTAAAGGGTGACTGCGGCATCGCCTGCTTTTGGCAAAACGCGCACCTGTTAAGGGCAAATTTGCATGAAATTTGCGGAATAACAGGTCCTGTTATCGCAACCTGCGCTGGAGCCACTTACCGCTTCTAAGTACCTGTTTTAGATCAGATAACTAACGAAATCTAGCTTTTTGGAAGCCCAACATCACCTGTTTTCGCGCGATTCCCGCGTAATTTTCCCATTAAGCAGGTGAAATGGCGAAACCGAACCGATGCCAATCTGCGCAGAGACTGGGGCTCGTAGGCTTGCGGGAAAGGCGCTGAAGACACGCCCAATGACCAAGGCTCACGACGGTTTGTCGGACAGAAAGCCGCGCAAATGGGCGACTTTTAGCGGCTCAGCTAAGGTTACGAGAACATTGCTCCGAATCCGTGGGCGGACAGGAGGGGTATGAAACACCTCACAC
>CAYQYM010000338.1:0-3016 GCA_964421715.1 uncultured Acidipila sp. | reverse complement strand
GCGCGTGACTGGCTCGCGCTAAAGCTGACGACAATCTGCTGCCTGCCGCAGGGGGGCGTGCGCGGCCTAAGCCCGTCTGGCCGCCGGCTGCGGCTCCGCTGCCTCGCAGGGCAGGCGCAGCGTAGCCACTGTGCGGTGGCGGCCGTTCGGTCCCGGGTTCGATTCAATGTGCAGCGTGCCGCCGAACTTCTCCGCAATACTCTTTGAAACCCAGAGCCCGAGGCCGGTTCCATCCTTGCCCTTGGTGCTGAAAAAGGGCTCGAAGATGCGCTTCAGGTTTTCGGGGGCAATGCCCGGCCCGTCGTCTTCCACGCGCACCTCGGCAAAGTTCCGGCCGTGTACGCAGGTCTCGGCGGCGATCAGGGCGATGTTGCCGCTGCGCGGGGCTGCGTCGATCGCGTTGCTGACAAGGTTGATCAGCACCTGCCGCCCCTCGCCCCAGCAGGCGTAAAGGCTCACTGCAGGAGCCACATGGACGCGCAGCTTCAGGTTGCGCGCGAGAATGCGCGGCTGAAAGAGGCGAATCACCTCGTTGAGCAGGTCCTGCGCCGAGATCGTGGTCAGCACATCGGAGTCGCGGTAAAACGCCAGCGTCTGCTTGGCGATCGAGGAGACACGCACCAGCTCCCGGTCCGCCAGCTCAAGGTACTGCGACATCTGTTCCGAGAGGCCGGGTTCGCGCCTCAGCAGGAAGATGATGTTCAGCAGCGATTCGAGCGGGTTGTTGATCTCGTGCGCGATGGTCGCCGCCATGCGGCCCGTCACGGCCAGCTTCTCCGCGGTCCGCAGCGCGTCTGCGCGCAGCCGCTCATCGTGTACGTCGGTCGCGGTACCAAGCCAGTCGCTCCCAAAGGGCACGCCGTGCACGATGAACCAGCGGTGGCCTTTCTCCGGGGCTGTCAGCAGCCGGCACTCCAGGGAAAAAGGCGCGCGCTCCTCGCGCGCCTGCTTCCAGGCCGACTCGCAGTTCGGCGCATCCTCGGCGTGCAGCACCGCCTTGTCGCACCAGCTTGAAACGCCTTTGGGCATGCGCTGGCGCCATGCGGGGTTGGTGTAGTTCAGCCGACCGTCCACATCCATCGTCCAAACCATTTGCGGCATCAGGTCCGTCAGTACGCGGAACCGTTCGTCCTTTTCGCGCGCCAGTTCTTCGGCGCGCAGGCGATTAGCGCGTTCTTCGGCTTCCGCCAGGGCGCGCCGCACCGCCGGCACCAGCCGCTCCAGACGCTGCTTCAGCACATAATCGGTGGCTCCCCGCTGCAGTGTGTCGATGGCGACCTCTTCGCCGAGCACGCCCGAGACGACGATGAACGGTATATGCGGGTAGAGCTCGCGCGATAGCGACAGCGCCTCATGACCATTGAAGCCGGGCACGTCATAGTCGGCGAGAATGATGTCATACTTCTCGGTGGCAAGCGAGTCCAAGAAAGATCGCCTGTCATCCACGCGCTTGTGCAGCACTGCATAGCCGCCACGCTCCAGCCTGGACAGTGTCAGTTCCGCATCGAGTGCGTTGTCTTCAAGCAGCAGTGCTGTCAGCGATTTCGGTTCCTGCGTCGCTTCCGGCGAGTTATGCAATGCGGTTTACCCGTGTGCTCCCTGGTGGGGGCTCGTTAAGGACTGCCCAGAAGACGCCCAGATCCTGTACTGCCTTGATGAACTCCTGAAACTCGACTGGCTTGACCACATAGGCGTTTACGCCAAGCGCATATCCCTGCAGCACATCGCGGTCCTCTCGGGAAGAGGTTAACAGCACAACAGGAAGATGTTCCATTCCAGGGGTCTTCCGGACCATCTCCAGCAACTCGAGTCCATCAATCTTTGGTAACTTTAAATCCAGCAAAATCACAGCCGGGTTTCCGGCCGCCCTGTCTGCATGCTGGCCGCGCCGGAACAGGTAATGGACTGCCTCTTCCCCGTCGCGGGCTACAATCACTTCGTTGGCCAGCTTACTTTTTTCCAGTGCCTTTAGACTGAGTTCCAGGTCGAGCGGGTTGTCTTCTACCAGCAAAATCGGTTTCAGCATAGTCGTGCTTATTTTCCTTCGGTCGCGTGCTCACGGCGCGGCAAACTGAAGAAAAATTTCGCGCCTTCCCCCAGTTTACCTTCGGCCCAGGTGCTTCCTCCATGCCTGCTTATGATCCGGCGGATGTTCGCCAGGCCAATGCCAGTACCTTCAAAATCTTCCGTTCTATGCAGGCGCTGGAACACACCAAACAGTTTGTGTGCGTAGGTCTGGTCAAAGCCAACACCGTTATCTTCGACGCAGAAGACCGTCTCCTCCGGCTGTTCTACGAAGCTCACCCGCACGCGCGCGTTCTGGGTCGCGCGCGTGTACTTAATGGCGTTTGAGTAGAGATTGCGAAAAACCTGCCGCAGCAGGGTCACATCTCCGATCTGCATCGGCAGATCTGTGCATGCGAACTGGATCATCCGCCCCTCGCATTCCTCCGCGCAGGTCTCGCGCCACTGCTCCTCGGCCAGGTAGTGCATGTCCACGGGCCGCATCTCGATGCGGGAACGCGCAATACGGGAGAAGTTCAAAAGCGTATCCACCAGCAGGCCGGCAAAGCGCGCCGACTCCATGATCTTCCGGATGTAGCGGATACCCTTCTCGTCCAGCCGCTCAGCTTCTTCCTCAAGCAGCAGCTCAGAGAAGCCAGAGATGTGCCGGAAGGGCGCACGCAAATCGTGCGACACGGAATAGGAGAACGCCTCCAGCTCCTTGTTGGCGAACTCAAGCTCGGTGACCAGCTCTGCCATCTCCTCGGCCCGCTTCAGCACTACCTCCAGGATGGCCGCACGCAGCTCGCCGGCCGCTGCAATCTCCTGCCGCGACCAGTTTGCGGAGCGGTGGCGCACCGTCTCGCTCCACAGGGCAAAGCTGCGCCGTGGATGAATCTCCAGTCTGCCGTTCTCGGCCAGCGTCTCCTGCTTTACTGGCTCGCCCGCCCAGCGCACGGTGCGTACCAGTTCCTGCCGGAACCAGAAAAAGTAGGAGCGGTGAATGCGAGAG
>CAYQYM010000337.1:0-3024 GCA_964421715.1 uncultured Acidipila sp. | reverse complement strand
GGTACGTAGTGCATACTGTGGGGGGACGGCCTCCTGCACGGTGACGGGAAAGCCGTCGAGAGACAAGAACCGGCACAGGCGCTAGCAATCATGCCAACGAAACGTAGAGACAAAGGCGCTTACATGATCTCGGCGGTGGCCGAGATGTACGGCATCCATCCGCAGACGCTCCGGCTTTATGAGCGGGAGGGGCTGCTGAAGCCCTCGCGCACGGAGGGCAACACGCGGCTTTACACCGAAGAGGACCTGGAGCGGCTGGAGTTCATCCTGAACCTGGCGCGTGAGCTCGGTGTAAACATCTCCGGCATTGCCATCATCCTGCAGATGCGTGAGCGCATGGAGGAGATGAACCGGCAGATGCAGAGCTTCGTGGACTACGTGCGCACGGAGATGCTCTCGCGCATGCAGCAGGACTTCGCCCGGCAGGATGCAGCCATGGTTCCCCTGCGCCGGCCCGTGCCGGTGCCGGCCACGCCGCCCGGAGGACGCAGTAAACGCTAGGCGATGAAGGTACTCCTGCTGAACCACCCCTTCGCATTTTTCCTGCTGGCGCTCGCCCTCGCCGGCCTCATCAGCTCTAGCATTTTCATGGGAATGGTGCTGACGGCAGCGCGCCGCTTCCGCCGGCAGGCCGCGCGCGTCGAGACAGGTTACACCCCCCCGCTGAGCCTGCTGAAACCACTGCACGGAGCCGAGCCGAACCTCGAAGCGCACCTGGAGAGCTTCTACCGGCAGGATTACCCGGTCTACGAAGTTCTTTTCTGCGCGCGCCATGCTGAAGATGCGGGGCTCGCGGCGGCGCGGCGGGTTGCCGCCCGGCACCCGCACATTCCGAGCCGCTTCTTCACCACCGGGGAGCACACCTGGGTGAACGCGAAGGTCTCGTCGCTTGAAAGAATGGCAGCCGCCGCGCAGCACGACATTTTCATCGTAAGTGACAGCGACGTGCGCGTGGCACCGGACTACCTCAAGGCCGTGGCCGCGCCCTTTGCCGACCCCGCCGTGGGCGGCATGACCTGCCTTTACCGCGGCACCACCGAGGCGGGCCTGTGGTCGCAGCTCGAGGCTGCCGGCATGTCCGTGGAGATGACCGCGGGCGTGCTCGTGGCAGACATGCTTGAAGGTACGCGCTTCATGCTCGGGCCTACCATGGGCGTGCGACGCGACGCGGTGGAGCGAATGGGCGGCTTTGGCGTGCTCGGCGAGTATTGCGCGGACGACTTCGTGCTGGGCGAGCGTGTCGCAGAGCAAGGCAGCCGGGTGATCCTTTCGCACCACGTGATCGATCACATCATCCTAAACCTCAGCCTGCTGGACTCGCTGCGACACCAGGCGCGCTGGATGCGCTCCACCCGTTTTTCGCGGCCTAAGGGCCACTTCGGCACAGTGCTGACGTTCTCCCTGCCGTTCGCGCTGCTGGGCTGGCTCTCGGCGCTGGCGCTGGGGCTGCCCGCGCTGGCATGGGCACTTCTTGGCTTCGGCATCGCCGCCCGCGCGCTGATGGCTATTGTGCTGGCGCGCGACGTGGTGCACGAGCCCCGCGTGCTGCGAACGGCGCTGCTCTATCCGCTGCGCGACCTGATGGGCTTCTTCTTCTGGCTGGCAAGCTACGCCAGCAGCACCATCCTGTGGCGCGGGCAGGTGTTTCGCCTCACGGCGGGCGGCCGCATGGAACCGCTCGGCGGCCAGGCAGCAGCAGTTTCCACCGGCGCGGCAAAGGTCTAAGCTTGTCAGTGTCTCCATGCAGCTCTGGAACCATCTTCGGCTGCCTGCCCTGCTGCTGCTGACCGCCGCTGCCGGATGCGGCAGCCTTGCGACACGGCAGACGGCCATCCAGGCCAGCAGCGAAAGCCTGACCACGGGACAGACGGCGCACCTCGCCGTGACCGAGGGCGGGACCGCGCTGAACGCCCGTTGGAGCCTCGTCTCAGGAGAAAACAGCCCGGCGCTGGGCCAGGGCAGGCTCACGCAGGATGGTGTCTACACTGCGCCCGCCGCCGTTGCCGGGGACCTGGTTCACGTGGTGGTGGCAGCACAGCTTGCCTCCGGCGAGCGGCTAAAGAAAACCCTCGCCGTGGTGCCCGGATTCCTGCAGTTGACGCCGCAGAACGCCGCGCTGGCCGGTGGACACACGATCGAGCTGCGCGCGCAGATTGCCGAGGTGGACGGCGGCACAGTCACCTGGTCACTGCCGCAGATACAAGGCACACCGAAGGGCACGCTGAGTACCGCAAACTGCGTGCGCAGCGAGCGCCAGTACACCACCTGCGTCGTGAACTACACCGCGCCCAGCCTGAATGCAGGCCAAAGGCAGATGGTTCCTGTGGTGGCAAGGGTGAACGACCGCGAGGCAAGTGTACGCATCCTGCTGAACAGCGAAGGCATCTCCGCCAGCGCAGCCTCGCACCAGATGCCGCAGACGCAGCCAGTAAAAATGGGCACCTCCGGCGGCAACGGCAACGACTACGACGCAGGCGGGCGCGTGCAGGACTGCTGCGGCGGCACGCTGGGCGCGCTGGTGAAGGATGATGCCGAGAACTATTACATACTCGGGAACAATCACGTGCTTGCCGAGTCTGACCAGGGCACCCCAGGAGACCCGATTCTGCAGCCCGGGTTAATCGACGACCGCTGCACACCGCCGGGGGCGCCGGGCGCGTCCGCACAGCAGGTCGGTAGGCTCGACAGCTTTCTGCCGCTTTCTGAGTCTTCCACCAACGCCGATGCCGCGCTTGCGGCTGTAACCTCGAGCCGGGTGGATGCCTCCGGCAGCATTCTCGGGCTGGGTGCACCCGGCACAGGAGCGGACGGCAGCGTGGGCGCGTCGCCGCCCTTGGCCGGCACAGGCGAGCCGCTGACGGCAGGTCTGCTGGATACGCTGCGCGTGGCCAAGAGCGGACGCACCACCGGGCTTACGTGCTCGACGGTCGATGCGGTCGACCTCTCTGTCCGTATCGAATATTTTAAAGACTGCGCCGAGACCCGGCCCTACCTATCACGAGTCTTCACGGGCCAGATCGGAGT
>CAYQYM010000336.1:0-3061 GCA_964421715.1 uncultured Acidipila sp. | reverse complement strand
GCACTGCGGCACGCCTGCTCGCGGCAGAGGCCTGCCGTGGGGCGCACCTGAGAAGAGATGAGATGACGGAAACCTTTACGATCACCACTCCGATTTACTACGTCAATGCCCGTCCGCATATCGGGCACACGTACACGACCGTGGTGGCCGATGCCATCGCGCGCCGCAAGCGCACACTCGGCGTCGACACGTTTTTTCTTACCGGCACCGACGAGCACGGGCAGAAGATCGAGCGGTCGGCACAAAAGGCCAACTGCAGCCCGCAGGCGTTTGCCGACCAGGTCTCGGCTCAGTTCCGGGCGCTTTGGGACCGCATGGGCCTGAGCTACGACGATTACATCCGGACGACGGAGGAGCGGCACAAGCGCGGCGTGCAGAGGCTGTTTGCCCTGCTGAGGGAGAAGGGCTACATCTACAAGGGCACTTACACCGGCCAGTACTGCGTATTTGACGAGCTCTATGTGGACGCGCCGCCCGGAGCGGGCTGCCCGGACTGCGGGCGCGTGACGGAGACGGTGAGCGAGGAGAACTACTTCTTCAAGCTCTCGGTCTTTGAGCGCAAGCTGCTGGAACTCTATGAATCGCAGCCGGAGTTCATCCGGCCGGAGGCGCGGCGCAACGAGGTGATGGCGTTTGTGCGCGGCGGCCTCAAGGACCTGTCGGTCAGCCGCACCGGCTTTTCGTGGGGCATCCCGGTGCCAGGCGACGAGAGACACGTGATCTATGTGTGGATGGATGCGCTGGCGAACTACATCACGGCGCTGGGCTATGGCAGCGACGAGGCTGCGGACAGGGCGCGCCTGGAGCGGTACTGGCCGGCGGACCTGCACGTGATCGGCAAGGAGATCAGCCGGTTTCACTGCGTCTACTGGCCGGCCTTTCTGATGGCGGCCGGGCTGCCGCTGCCGAAGCAGATCGTGGCGCATGGGTGGCTGCTGTTTGAAGAGAGCAAGATGTCGAAATCGCGTGGCAACATCGTGCGGTCGGAGACCATTCTCGACGTGCTCGGGGCCGACGCGCTGCGCTACTTCCTGATGCGGGAGATTGTGTTCGGGCAGGACGGAAGCTTTTCTTTCGACGCGCTGGTACAGCGCTACAATGCGGACCTGGCAAACGGCTACGGCAACCTGGTGAGCCGGACGGTGGCGATGGTTGCCAAGTATTTTGATGGCGTGGTACCCGCTCCCGAGAAGTCGGCGGAGGGGCCGCTGCCCGCGCGGGCTGGGGAGGTGATCGCGGCCTTTGCGGCGCAGTTTGAGGCGCTGGACTTCTCGCGGGCGCTCGAGACACTATGGGAGTTCGTGGCGGCGGTGGATGGTTATATCACGACGACGGCGCCGTGGAAGCTGGCTGCGAACGGAAGCCGGCGGCAGGAGCTGGCGGCCGTGCTTTACACCTGTGCGGAGGCGATCCGCATTGTGACGGCGCTGGTGTATCCGGTGCTGCCGGAGGCGGCGGCGCGGGTTTGGGCGCAACTCGGCCTTGGCGATATACATCAAGCCAACCTGAGGGATCTTGCGTGGGGCGGCCTTAAGCCCGGCACCCGGCTGGGTGATACCGGGCCCGTATTCCCGCGCGCGGAGAAGGACGCGGTGACACGCATGCAGGATATGGAACAGAAGAACGCGGCACAGGCGCAGAACACGACGGCGGAGGCGGTGCCGTCTCCGGCAGAGACAGAGGGCACGGCGGCGGCTGCCGGACAGGTGCGGCATGTGCCGGCGGCGGCCTCAAAGACAGTGGCAGCGGAGGCCACAGAACAGCCCACATCACAGGCGCAGGCACAAACGGCGGCACAAACGGCGGCCGCCCCGGCAGGTGCCGCGCAGGAGGCGGCGGGTGCCGGGGCGGCGGACGGCAAGATCACGATTGACGACTTTGCCAAGGTGGAGCTGCGGGTCGCACAGGTGAAGGTGGCCGAGCGAGTGCCGAAGGCGGACAAGCTGCTGCGGCTCGAGGTGGACCTCGGCTATGAGCAGCGCCAGATACTGGCCGGGATTGCGGAGGCTTACACGCCGGAGTCGCTGATTGGGCGCAAGGTGGTGATCGTGGCCAACCTGGCTCCGCGCAAGCTGCGCGGTTTCGAGTCGAACGGAATGATCGTGGCGGCATCGCTGGGCGAGGCGGGCAAGCCTGTGCTGGCCGGATTCCTCGAAGACGTGGAACCTGGCGCCCGGCTGAAGTAGGGAGTGAATTTGCTGGTTGACTCGCATGCGCACCTGGACAGCGCCCGATATGACGAAGACCGCGATGCGCTGCTGAACCGGGCGTGGCTGGCGGGGGTGCGCACGGTGTTGTCGATCGGCATCGGGGAGGGGCCGGAGACGATGCACCAGGCGCTCGAGCTGGCGCGCGTCTGTCGCGGCCGGCCGGAGACGCCGCGCATCTTTGCAAGCGCGGGCGTCCATCCGCACGAGGCGGCACAGGCGACGCCCGAGGCGCTGATGCGGCTGGAGGCGCTGCTGGCAGAGCCTGAGGTGATTGCCTGCGGCGAGATCGGGCTCGACTACTACTACGACCATTCCCCGCGCGAGGTGCAGCAGCGCGTCTTTCGCGAGCAGATGGAGATTGCGGCCGGGCGCAGGCGGCCGATCATCATCCACTGTCGCCCTTCAGACAACAGCAGCAACGCATGGGACGACACGCTGAGCGAAATCGAGCAGCACTGGCGGGCGACGGGGCTCGGGGGCATCCTGCACTGCTTTACGGGTGAGCCGGGCCACGCGCGGCGCGCGATAGACTGCGGCTTCCTGATCTCGTTTGCAGGCAACCTCACTTTTCCGAAAGCCGGGGCGATCCGCGAGACGGCACGAGCGCTGCCGCTCGAGCAGTTGCTGGTGGAGACGGATGCGCCATTCCTGGCGCCCGTTCCCTATCGCGGCAAGCGGAACGAGCCGGCGTTTGTAGCCGAGGTGGCGGCAAAGCTGGCTGAGATCCGCGGAGAGGAGGCGGAAACTGTCGCTTTCCGCACCACGCAAAATTTCCAGCGCTTTTTCGGTGCGAGCATCAACACCGAGGTCTCCGCGTGAGTGTGGACCCGAAGACAGAGCGGTAATCTGAA
>CAYQYM010000335.1:0-3072 GCA_964421715.1 uncultured Acidipila sp. | reverse complement strand
CCGGTGAACTGCTCACTGGTCGAGACTGTCTTCACATTCAGTGTCTGGTTGAGGCGGACACTGAGCACCGTGCCCGCGGGCACCGTGATCGCCAGCGCCGGCGCATCTGCCGGCGAAGGCGGCAGATGCGCGGCAGGATTAGCTGCCGAGGGCTGCCCGGTTACAGAGCCGGCCGGAGCCTGGCCGCTATCTGCCGACGGCTGACCTGCGGACCGGGACTGCGTGTTGGTGTAGCCCTGTTGTGCTCTTTCTCCATTCTTGAAGCCGGTCCCGTGGCACCCGCTCATCAACAGCGACGCGAGCAGCAACAGTGCAAACCTTCCGTGATTCATAAGCTCTCCTTAAAAAAAACCAACAGCCAGACTGCGCAATGCTTATGGCCTGCGAACACCCGTGCAGCGTGCCGCGGCGCACCCCTGAAATGGGTTACGATACGAGGTTATCGGAAATCCGAGGTGAAAGCGCATGCCCACGGCACTCTCAGCACGTCCGCAGCTCCAGTACCTCTCCACCCAGCTCGATGAACTGCGGCAGAAGGGCACCTACTTTCGGCTGCGCATGCTGGAGGACATGCAGGCCCCGGTCTGCACCTATGATGGCCGGCAGGTCATCAACCTTGCCTCTAACAACTACCTCGGGCTTACGGCGCACCCCAGGCTGCGCGAGGCCGCTATCGAGGCTACCCGCACTTACGGCGTAGGTTCAGGTGCCGTGCGCACCATCGCCGGCACCATGAAGATACACATGGAGCTCGAAGAAAAGATCGCGCGCTTCAAGAATGTCGAAGCCTGCGTTGTCTTTCAGAGCGGCTTCACGGCAAACGCGGGCACGGTCTCGTCCATCCTCGGCCGAGAAGACTTCATCCTCTCCGACGAGCTGAACCACGCCAGCATCATCGACGGTGCGCGGCTATCCCGCGCCAGGATCAAAGTCTTCCGCCACAAGGATGTGAACCACTGCGAAGAGCTGCTGCAGGAGGTTGCCGGCGAGCCCGGCCGCAAGCTCATCATCACGGACGGCGTCTTTTCCATGGACGGCGACATCGGCCCGGTAGACAAGCTGGCCGACCTGGCCGAGCGCTATGGAGCCATCATGATGGTAGACGATGCGCACGCCTCCGGCGTTCTGGGACGCAACGGCCGCGGCAGCGTGGACCACTTCGGCTGCCATGGCCGCGTCGACGTGCAGGTAGGCACGCTATCAAAGGCTATTGGCGCGCTGGGCGGTTATGTGTGCGGCTCACGCGACCTCATCGACTACCTCTACCACCGCGCGCGCCCGTTCCTCTTCTCCACCTCGCACCCGCCGTCGGTGGCGGCCACCTGCATCGCCGCCTTTGACATCCTCGAGCAGGAGCCTGAGCGCATCGAGCGACTCTGGGACAACACACGCTTCTTCAAGCAGGAACTCGCCGGCGCGGGATTCGACGTCGGCGGCATCTCCACACCGGCGAGCGAGACGCCCATCACGCCCATCATCATCGGCGACGGCCGGCTTGCGATGGACTACTCGCGCGCGCTGTTTGAGGCCGGCATCATGGCCACCGGGATCGCCTTTCCTACCGTACCGGAGGGCCGCGCCCGCATCCGCACCATCATGACCAGTGAGCACACCCGCGCACAACTCGACCAGGCACTTGAGACACTGGTACAGACCGCGCGCGGCATGGGCATCCTCGGCTAAGTAGACGCGGGGCGGCAGCCAGGTGGTGCCTTGTCAAACGGCTGCCGTTCTGAGGAGACGGCTCTTCCGCCTGGAATGGGAACTGGGTGGCGGCCCGCAGGCTCAACGGCGACGGGAGCGAACTCAGCGACTACTGGCGCTTTAACCTCCGCGAGCTCCCACGTCGAGCGGCCAGGCTTAGTCGCTTTGACTAACGCCCGCCCTGCGGTGCCGGCTCGGCGGCCTTGTCGCTGCTGCCCTCGGGCGGATGGCCGCCCTGCAGGTAGGTCTTGTACTGCGTGTCGATAATGCCGAGATTGCGCGCAAACCCGAGCTTCGCCCGGTTGAACTGATAGACCGTCGTCACGTACTGCGACTGCGCCTGCGCGAGGGTGGACTGCGCCTGAACGACCGGCAGATTATCCTCCACACCGGCTTGAAAGCGGTCCGCCGTCTGCTGCAGTTCAGTCGTGGCAAGCTGCACGTTGCTCTGCGCCACCCGCACCAGCTCGGCCTCGGCGGCCAGGTCAAGCAGGCTGCCCCTGAGCTGCTGTTCGATCCGCTGGCGCACGTCCGCCAGCTGCGCTCGGACCTGGTCAAGCTGCGCCTCGGCTACATCGCGGTCGCCACGGAACTTTGCTTCCTGAAAGATAGGAATGGTCAGCGTTCCCACGGCGCCGAAGGTGCCATGGTAGATCCCGCCCACCACTCCCATCACACCGTAGTTGCCCCTGAAGCTCAGCGTGGGAATGCGCTGATGCACCGCGGCACTACGCTCCAGCTCAGCGGTGCGCAACTGCTGCTGCAGCGCCTGGTAATCCTGCCGGTTCGCATAGGCCTCGGTCCGCGCCTCATCGAGCGTGATCTGGGCCAGGTCGCTGTACGGTGCGGCGTCTATGAGCTGGATCTTCTGCTCCGGTGCGAGTCCGATCTGCCGGTTCAGCGCTATCTTGTCCTTCTCAAATGTATTCTCGGCACTGATTACGGCCTGCTGCTGTGCCTGCAATTGCACTCGCGCGCGCAGCTCATCCAGGTTGGCCGCCGTGCCCGCCGCGTGCTCCTGCGCGGCCTGGTAGAGCAGCGCCTCGTCCGTCCTCTCAAGCGAACGCGCATAGTCCAGCTGTGCCTGGTCCGCCAGGGCCTGCAGATAGGCGTTGCCCACGTTCAGCACGACGAGCCCGCGCGAAGATTCGGCACCGTAATGCGCCGCTTTCGCGTTGGCTCGCGTCGCGTGGTAGAGATCGTATCCGGCCCAATTGAAGAGCTGCTGGTTCAGCGTGGCCTGGGCGTCGGTCAGGTTGACCTTGACGATCAGCGGGAAGCCTCCGGCCGGCAGCCCCGGAAACGCGGACGCGAACTGCCGGAGCACCTCGGGACGAAAGCCCTGCGCAGCACGGTTGTACTGGTGCA
>CAYQYM010000334.1:0-3073 GCA_964421715.1 uncultured Acidipila sp. | reverse complement strand
CCCTGGTGCTGGGCCGCCGCCAGGATGGCCGCATCTTCGCCATGCGCGATGCCTGCCCGCATCGCGGCATCCCGCTCTCCTGCGGCTGGTACGACGGCAGCACGGTCACGTGCAAGTACCACGGCTGGCGCTTTGAACCCGTCACCGGACAGTGCGCCGGGATTCCCTCGCTCACCAGCCGCGACACGCTCGACCCCTCGCGTATTTACGCCGGCGCTTTTCCCTGCGAAGAGCGCGACGGCTATGCGTGGGTCTTCGTGCCGCGGGCCGGCCGCGGACGCCTCGGGGCCGAGGCTGCGCTTCCCCCCGTGCCGCAGGTGCCGAAGTTCGGGGGCAGATTCCGCACCGCGCACCTCACCGCCGAGCTGCCCTGCAACGTAGACCACGGCATCATCGGCCTCATGGACCCGGCGCACGGTCCCTTCGTTCACCAGAGCTGGTGGTGGCGCAAGCGCTCCAGCATTCACGAAAAAGAAAAGCACTTTGAACCCATCCCGGAAGGTTTTCGCATGTCGGCGCACGCGCCCTCCGGCAACAGTGCGCCCTACCGGCTGCTGGGCGTCTACGGCGAGCCGGTCACGACCACCATCGACTTCGTGCTGCCCAATCGCCGGGTCGAGACCATCCGCTGCGGGCCGAAGTGGTTTTCCAGTCTCACCACTGTAACGCCCACGGTTGCAAATGCCTGCCGCATCGATGTCGCCGCCGCCTGGAACGTCTTCTACAACATTCCATTTGTAACTGCCATTGCCACGTTCTTCGGCAGACGCTTCGTGGCGCAAGACCAGCAGACCATGATCCAGCAGGCAGAGGGGCTCAAGCACGACCCCTCGCTGATGCTCATTGACGATGCCGACAAGCCGGCCAAGTGGTACTTCGCCCTCAAACAGGCGCGGCTTGACGGCAGCCGCCGCCACCCGCTCAGCGGGCCCGTTACCCTGCGCTGGCGCAGCTAGCCGTGAACGTCCGCGACACCGCTATCGTGCTCGTGCGCACGCGCAACCCGCTCAATATCGGCGCTGTCGCCCGTGCCATGGGCAACTTCGGCTTTACGGAGCTGCGCCTGGTTGAGCCCTTTGCGCCTTCTTTACTAGAGGCGCGCAGCGCCGTAGACGCGTCGGCAGTACTGCGGTCCGCCCGCATCTTTTCTTCTGTAACCGATGCGGTTACAGACTGCGCGCTGGTGCTCGGCACAAGCGCCGTCGGTCCGCGGCAGCTCACGCAGCCGGTGCTTGCGCCTCCCGCCGCCGCGGCGCGCGTCCACGCCCAGTGCTCAGCCGGGCAGCGCATCGCCCTGCTCTTCGGCTCGGAGAAGACCGGCCTCAGCCGCGAAGAACTCTCCTCCTGCCACGCCGTGCTGTCTATTCCCATGCACGCGCCCGGGCCAAAGCACGTCAGCATGAACCTCGGTCAGGCCGCCGCCGTGTGCCTCTACGAACTCACGCGCCCAAACACACAGCCTGCGCCCCCAGGCGGGGAGCCCATTTCGGCGGTCTCGGTTCCCTCCGCTGCGAGCGGTGACATGGAACGTCTCGCCGCACTGCTCCTCGAGCTCTCCCTCGCCAGCGGCTCCATCACCGCGCATCAGCAGGGAAGCGAAGCGCGGCGGATGCGAGAGCTCGTGCGCAGGCTCGCCTTCTCGCGCCGGGATGCAGTCGCAGCTATGCGCCTGCTGCGCCGCGTGCTCTGGCGCCTGCGTCATCCTTAACCGGGCGCGGGCTGCTCCTCTCAGCGATTACACTTCCACCACCAGCTCGTTTACCGCCAGCCCGAGAAGATCACCCAACTCCAGGAATTGATTCATCCATGCCGCCGGCGCAGGCTCCACATGCTCCCGAAGTTCTACAAGCGTCGCATGCCAGATGTTCTGCGCCTGCCACAGGTTCAGGTCAAAGGGCAGTTCGCGCAGCGTGCGGATTACCAGCAACGCATTGTCCAGCGCCGCCGGCTCCCCGGGCCTCTCCTGCACCGCCATTGCCGCGCGCTTCATCTTCTGGTCCGCGAGATAGCCCAGCGCGTGCCGGTCCAGCGGCACCTGGTCGGCCCGCGCCAGCGCCAGCCAGTTGCGCACGCCGATTGCATCTACCGGCTCGGCCTCCAACGCGCGGCGCAGCCCGGCATTGATGGCAAAGTTGGCGGCCAGCTCCAGGGACGAGGGTTTAGGCGCTCCCGTCGCACTTAAAAAGTGCAGCAGCGCAGCATGATCCTCATAGATGCTCATCAGGCCGAATTCCATCTCGCGGATTGTTCCTTCAAGGATCAGCCCTAGGATCCGTCGCTGCTCATCCCGGAACAGCGACTGGATCGAGTACTTCGGTCCGGCAAAGCTGCGATCGAAGAGGCGGACCACCTCGGGGAAATCCGCGCGAATCGCAGCGGCCCGCGCTGCGGCTACAAATGCCTCCTGCGCTGCCTGCTCTGCGGTGTCGTAGCGGCGCACCGCCGCCGTGATGTTCTGGTCGCCGAAGTGGATCACCGCGAAGGCGACTGTCTCGCAGGCCTCGGTGATGCTAGAGCAGATGCGCGCGCGCCCATTCACCAGGCGCGCACGGCCCGAGGTCACCGTGTCCCGGCTCTCCCGCCGCACCTGGTAGCAGAACAGCGGTGTCTCCTCCGGATAGGCGGTGAACACCGAACTTATGGCGTAGTGCGCGGCGACCTGCTCCAGGTCCACCTGCGCTGCTTTCGCCGTGCTCCGGTAGAGCGCAGCGCCACTCTCCGCTGCCGGGTCATTGCTCTTCGCCTCTTCCATGCGGGCCAGGAACTGTGCCTCCAGCCGCTCGGCGGGTGCTCCAAACAGCTCGCGCGCAAGCTGCAGCACGCGGCAGGCGTAGGCGAGGATCTGCACCGTCTCAATGCCGCTGATGTCGTCGAAGAACCACGCGCAGCTTGTGTACATGAGCTGTGCATGCCGCTCCATCTCCATCAGCTTCAGCACGGTCGTGCGTTCCGCCGCGGTCAGCGGCCGCAGGCCGTGCTCGCCGAGAAAGGCCTCCGCTGCCAGACGGTCCAGCACTACTTCGATGTAGCGGTTGCGCGCCCGGTCCACATCTTTGAGCAGCGTGGCCCCGAG
>CAYQYM010000333.1:0-3076 GCA_964421715.1 uncultured Acidipila sp. | reverse complement strand
CGAGTTCCACGGGCGAAGCGGACTCTAGTGAGCGCATCCGGTAAGTATTCGTATTCATCACTTCTCCGCCGGAGATTAGTTCTTCCTGTTGTAGCCGCTGATTGCTGCGTAAATCTCGTCTACGTAACTGGTTTTGGACGGAATCTGCTGCAACGTCTGATTCACCTGATTCAGTTCGGCGGTCAAGGCAGCCTTCCGGGTGGCAATCCTTGTCTCTTCATTCGCAATGTCGTCGTTAAGCGTCTTTTCCTGCTTGGAGTTTTCGCTGAGAGCCAGCGCCAGCGTTCCATAGGGATTTACCGTGCCCAGGTTGTTCAGCATGTTCTCGTAGTTTTTGCCAAAGCTCCCGGCGTTCTGGAAGAAGGCGACCACATCGGAGAAGCTGTTGTTCAGCGTCATGTCCAGCGTGTCCGTGTTGAGAGTTAGCGTGCCATCAGGATTCAGGCTGAGACCCAGGTCATAGATGGAGCGAATCGCACCGGTGCCGGTAGCAAGGCTCAGTCCCTGCTCGAGCTGCTGCTGCAACTGCGCCACCACGGGCGAGCCGTAGAGCGGCTGCGCGGTGCCGGAGCTGTTCGTCCCCTCCTGCGCGTTGATGCCCCGGATAACGGCGTTGTAGTCACTGACGAAGCTGGATAAGGTCGACTCGATCGCCCTGTTGTCATTCGTGACCATGACCTGCACCTGCTTGCCGGGCGCGGCCGTCAGCAGCTGCATGGTCACGCCGCTGATGGCATCGGTGACTGTGTTCGAGGTACTGGTCAGGACCACTCCGTTCACGGTCAGGCTTGCGTCCGCCCCGTTCTGGGCCAGGCTTACGCTGAGCGGTGAGCCGGTGGTTTCATCCGTCAGGCTCGCATTGATGGTGAGCTGCCCGGCGGCACCAGAGGTCCGGCTGACAATCGAGAGACGCGAACCGCTGCCGTCCGTCAACACAGAAGCCGTGACGCCGGCACCGGCTGCGTTGATCGCCGCAGCCAGTCCGCTCAGGGTCGGCGCGGCAGAGTCCACATTTACCGTCTGCGTCGCGCCGCTGCCTACCTGGATCGTAAGGCTTCCGGTGAGCGTGTCCGTGCTGGCGACGACACCCGAGGCGGCCGTCGACGTCACGGCCAGGCTGTTCACTGTGACGGTATGCGTGCCGGCAGTGGCGGTCGTAGCGGCGCCGGTAAGCGCGATGACGCTCGTATCCGAGCTTGAGCCCTGCTTGCCGGCGAGCACGCCGTTGAAGTCAGTAATCTTCTGCAGGTCCGAGGTAAGGGTCGAGAGCTGCGTTCCCAGGCTGCTCAACTGCGTGTCCCGGGCGGAGAGGGTGCTGAGCTGGTTCTTCCACGGCGTCTCTACCGCCTGCATGTTCGTCACAATCTGGTTTACGGTGCTGGTGACATCAATGCCCTTCCCGCTGTTCAGCGCGCCGAAGTTCAAACCGACTGTTCCCATCGTCTCACTCCCCGCCAGTCTCGTCGCATGCGGCCCGCCACCGGCCTGGCTGGTCCATTAGAAATGCATCAGGATGCCAGGAACATCCTGTAACGCGGTGAAGGAGCGCGGCGAACGCGCGCTCCCTCACTGCCCTTCGTGCCCGGTGCCGAACTACTGCAGCAGCTTGGTGATCAGGTTCTGCGCGCTGTTAGCCTGCGCCAGAGCCGAGATGCCCGTCTGCTCCAGGATCTGATACTTCGAGAGCATTGAAGTGGCAGAGCCATAGTCGGTCGCCACAACGTCGTTCTGCGCCGACTGGGTGTTGGTGGACTCGGTGCTCATGACGTTGGAGACGGCCTGCAGCGTGTTGATCTCTGCGCCTGCCGTGCCGCGGTCCGCGGCCACGGTGCTGATCGCGGCCGTGATCTTGGTCAGCTCACTCTGCGCCGTTGCGGCCGAGGTGAAGCCGGTTGACGTAAGCCCCAGCGTGGTTGCATCAACCGCCGCCAGCGCCGTTGCATTGTCGGTCTGGCTGGTTGTGCCGTCAGAGGTATAGATTGCGGCTACGGCACCAAAGCTCTTGATGCCGTTGTACTCGGTGTTGGCGTTGATGTTGTTGATCTCGCCGAGAATGCTGGTGTACTCGGCGTTGGCAGCCGTGATCTGGCTGGAGTTGAGCGTGCCGTTCGAGGCTTCCGTCGCGAGCGTCACGGCACGGTTCAGAAGGCTCGTCACCTGGGCCATCGCACCGTCGGCTACCTGGAGAAAGCCCACACCCTCGTTGGCATTCTTGGCCGACTGCGCCAGAGCCGTCGAGGCTGCGTTCAGGCCGTCCGCCAGCGACAGGCCGGCGGCATCATCCGCGCCGGAATTGATGCGCGAACCGGAAGAGAGCTGCTGCAGGGTCTTCTGCAGGCCGAGCTGCGTGTTGTTAAGGTTGTTCTGCGCGTAAATTGCAGAGATGTTATTCAGGACACCCAAGGCCATAGGAATCGTCTCCTTCGATCGAGTTGAAACGGGTCTATGGATCCCCTGCTACGAGTGCCTGACCGGCTGCCGGACGCGCTGCCCGGGCCGGGTCACCTTGTGAAAGGAACCACGTTACCCACTGCCTTCATCGGCGTACCCCGTGGGAGCTTTATGCGGCCTGGATTGGTTTGGCATGAGGCGTGCACCAGGAGCCGCAAGGGTGCCCTCCGCAGCGAGGCACTCTCTGCTTGCAGATCGCCCCTGCCGGCTTGCCCTTGAGAGATCTGCAGCCGGCCGCTGCCACTTTCCTGTTATCTGAGCCCTGCGCCCATATTGTTCACCTTTTGTTCCCTTATAATAGTAGTAACTATGGCGCTTGATCTCCGTCAGAAGCTCGCGCTGCTTGCCGATGCGGCGAAGTACGACGCCTCCTGCGCGAGCAGCGGAGCGCGCCGCAGTGGAAATGGCAAGGGCGTCGGTCACTCCGATGGTATGGGCATCTGCCACAGCTACACGCCGGACGGCCGGTGCGTGTCGCTGCTGAAGCTGCTGCTGACGAACTACTGCGTCTACGATTGCGCGTTCTGTGTAAACCGCGTCTCGAGCGACCGGCTGCGCGCCCGCTTTACGCCAGAGGAGGTTGTGCGGCTCACGCTCGACTTTTACAAGCGCAACTACATTGAGG
>CAYQYM010000332.1:0-3095 GCA_964421715.1 uncultured Acidipila sp. | reverse complement strand
ACGCTCCCTGGCCAGCGCTGCTGCGCGCTCGACGGCAGCCGCGGCGCCTGAGATCACCGTCTGTTCCGGCGAATTGAAGTTCGCGGCCGAGACCACCTCACCCGTCTCGCGTGCGATCTCCGCACAGACCTCGGCCGCTGCCTCGGGCGCAATGCCCAGCAGCGCGGCCATGGCGCCCCGTCCCTGCGGTACGGCTTCCTGCATGAACTGGCCGCGGCTGCGCACGGTGCGCACCGCGTCTGCAAAGACCATGGCGTCGGCAGCCACATTCGCTGAGTACTCGCCGAGCGAGTGTCCTGCCACAAAAGCAGGCTTGATGCCGTGCTCGGCGAGCACGCGCGCGGCCGCGATAGAGACGGTAAAGATGGCGGGCTGCGTGAATTCGGTCTGCCGCAGCTTCTCCTCGGGGCCTTCAAAGCAGAGGTCAGAGAGCGGAAAGCCGAGCGCCTCGTCCGCCTCGGCAAAGGTCGCCCGCGCGATGGCAAACGTTTCGAAAAGCTCGCGGCCCATGCCGACCGCCTGGGAGCCCTGGCCGGGAAACAGGAATGCGTATCTGTGATTGTGCATGCAGCGTGTATTTCAACCGATGCGTACATCGCCGCGCAAGTGCGCTGCACGCTGTATAACGGTAACGCAGCAGAAGAAAGGATTTTCAATGGACATTCTTTACAAGACGCAGGCCACGGCCTCGGCCGGCCGCGAAGGTCGCGTACGCAGTGAAAACCCCACGCTGGATCTTGGCCTGTCCGTTCCGCGGGAGATGGGCGGTCCGGGCGGCGAAGGTACCAACCCTGAGCAGCTCTTCGCGGCCACGTATGCCGCGTGTTTTGGAGGAGCCGTAAAGCTGGTGGCAGGCTTTAAAAAGATGCGCACCGGCCCGGTTGAGATCACGGCCAAGGTGGACTTCGGCCACACGAACCATAAATACGGCGTTGCCGTGGAGCTGGTGGGCCACATGCCCGAGCTCACGCCCGAGCAGGCCATGGAATTGATGCAGGCCGCGCACGAGGTGTGCCCCTACTCAAATGCAACGCGCGGCAACGTGGATGTGCAGCTGTCTGTAGCCTAGCGGATGACCTTGAGCGCCGCGCGGAAGAGTGCGTCAAATTCTGCGCCGGCGCTCTTGTCCTTTTCGACTGCCGTCTCGATGGCCTTCTGTGCGGCAGGGCGCTGGTAGCCGAGATTCACCAGCGCGGAGAGCACGTCTTCAGCGGCAGGTCCGGCGGAGACAGCCGCCGGAGCCGCGGCAGCCATGTCCTCGAGCTTGTCTTTCAGCTCCACTACGAGCCGCTCAGCGAGCTTCTTGCCGACGCCCGGGATGCGCGTCAACGCGGCATGATCCTGCGCGCGAATTGCTGCGACCGTGCGCTCCGCGCTCAGCCCGCTCAGAATCGTGATGGCCAGCTTAGGCCCCACGCCCGAAACTGTGATGAGCCGCTCGAAAAGTCGCTTTTCGGCCGTGTCCAGAAAGCCGAACAGGGCGATCAGGTCCTCGCGCACCTGCGTGTGAATGTGCAGCGCCACCTCCGCACCCTCGGTCGGAAGCGACGTGAAGGTCGGCACACTAATGGTCACGTCGTAACCTACGCCGCCGCACTCCACCACGGCCTGTCCAGGCTGCCGTGCAATGAGCCTGCCGCGCAGGTGGGCAATCATCAGCCGCGCCGCCGGTAGCGAACTTCAAACTCGTAGCCCGCGTTTGCCGGAAAGAGGCTGTTGACTAGCCGCAGGCGCTCGGCCAGCGCTGGCGCGGCCAGCAGCGGATACTCCCGCTCGCGTAGGTCGGCGTAGTCGAAATCGATGTTGAGCGAGAGCATGTATATGGCCAAGGCATCAGAAAATGCGGCCTCGAAGTAGGCCGTCTTCGCGCGCTCATCCTCGCGGTTCATGCGGCCTCCGCCCTGCTCGAGCGCGCGCTTGCGATTCTCCCACGCATCCTGGCTGGTTTCGCCGCGCGTGTCAGCCTTGGCCTGCGACCATGCAAGGTCCATGAACTGCTGCGGAACGCCCACCGCATCCACGAAGTGATGGCCCACGTTGATAAAAAACTCGAAGGCCAGCGCGAAGCGGTCCTGCATGAGCCGCGTGGAGAGGAAGGTAGCCTCTGCGGAAGCGAAGTGGACATTGCGATGGCACGTCGCGCGGTCGCTCAGCTCGACGGTGAAGTCCGGCGCGACGACCGTCTCCTCCTCCTGGCCGATGGCGAGCGGCACAAAATAGTAGGCGCGTCCGCGCAGGGCCGCAGCCGCGGTGGAAGGCACTGCATGGATGACGCGCAGCAACTCGCCCGGTGCAATCTGGGTTGCGCCCCACGCAGCATAAAAGATGCCATTCTCCGCCTGTTGCAGGGGTGCGTGCTGCGCGATCTGCGCGGCTGTCAGTAGTTCCAATTGAGCCGTCTCCGCCATAAACCTGTATTCTAGCTGAGGAGCGGAACACCATGACTTCGCACGACTCTCCTGTTGAAGCTGCCGGCCGGGTCCATCTCTTCGGGCTGCCGCTCAGCGGCTTCGGCCTGTTTTCCACCCTGCTGCTGTCGCTCTCAGCCGGGTTTCTGGCCTTCTTTGTCTCCTGCTTCCTGGCCATCTTTGGCATTCTCATCTACAACAGCGCAGGCCACCACAGCGTCAACTTCGCGGACAGCTATAAGTACATCGCACTGCCGGTCGGCCTTTTTGTCCTGGGCGCTAGCTTCTTTGTGCTGATGGGACTCTGGCTTCGCCGCAAGCTCACGGGGAAGTAATCGCGATGGCGCGCATCACGATTGATAACCCTGAAGAGGCGGACAAGCACGCCCTCTGTGCCGAGCTTGAGGCTGGGGCGATCCTCTACTTCCCGCGCACGCCCATCCCGCTTGCGCCTGAGGATGAGAGCTTTCTGCTCCAGCAGCAGCAGACCGGCAGCTCGCTCCATAAAAACATCGCCTACAAGCCAGCAGTGGACAAGCTGAGCGGCCTTGATGCCGCCGCAGCAGACGCCGAGCGGCTCAAGCAGATTCTGCGCGGCGACTCTCACGCGGTAGTTCAATTCCCAGACGGCTTCCTTTCGCCCTACCAGTCACGATGGCCGCTGCATTATGCCAGCTTTCGCACGCA
>CAYQYM010000331.1:0-3109 GCA_964421715.1 uncultured Acidipila sp. | reverse complement strand
GGCCCTACCTTACAAAGATCGCTGTAGACCGCTACATGACGCACCAGCCAGGCGCAGGGCGCACCTGGCTGGGCCAGCACCTCAGTCCTGACGCCGCACAGGGCATCACGCAGATTGCCGGCATCTATTTTGGCGCTCTGCTGCTTAGCTACCTGCTTGAATTTGTCCAGACCTACCTGATGCAGTGGACCGGGCAGAAGGTCATGTTCGATATGCGCAGCCAGATATTCCGGCACATCCAGCATATGCACACTGGGTTTTTCGATCGCAACCCGGTGGGCCGGCTGGTGACAAGGCTGACGAGCGACGTCGATGCGCTGAACGAGATGTTCACCTCCGGCGTCTTCGCCATCTTTGAAGACGTGTTCGTGCTGGTTGGCATTGTGGGCGTGATGCTCAGGATGAACTGGTGGCTCGCGCTGCTCTCCTTTTCCGTGCTGCCGCTCATCCTGCTGGTGACGCGCATCTTCCGCAAGCATGTGCGCGACTCCTATCGCCGCATTCGTACCGCAATTGCACGCATAAACGCTTATATGCAGGAACACGTGAGCGGCATGAGTGTGGTGCAGCTCTTCAACCGCGAAGAGCGCGCTTTCAAGGAGTTCCGCAGCGTCAACGAGCAGCACATGGAGGCGTTCAAGGACGCCATTCTTGCTTATGCGCTCTACTACCCTGCGGTCGAACTGCTGAGCTCCATCGCCATTGCGCTCACCATCTGGATGGGCGGCCGTGGCGTCCTGCGCCACACGGTAACGCTGGGCGTGCTGGTAGCTTTCATGCAGTATGCCCAGCGCTTCTTCCGGCCTATCCAGGACCTGAGCGAGAAGTACAACATCCTGCAGGCAGCGATGGCTGCAAGCGAGCGCGTCTTCAAGCTGCTGGACACGCAGCCAGAGATTGTCTCGCCCGCCCAGCCGATAAGAGTGACGCCCGTAGGCCGCATCGAATTCCGCAACGTGTGGTTTACTTACGGCCGCCTCACCCCGGAGCGTGCTGCGCAGATAGAGCAGGCATCCCAGGCCGAACTTGAGGCGATGACCGATGTGGAGTGGATTCTGCGCGGCGTCTCCTTCAGCATTGAGCCGGACCAGACCGCCGCTGTCGTGGGCCACACCGGAGCGGGAAAGACGACGATTATCAGCCTCATGATGCGCTTCTACGACATCCAGCACGGCAGCATATTGGTGGACGGCGTGGATGTTCGCAAGCACGATCTCCAGGCTCTCCGGCAACGCTTCGGCGTGGTGCTGCAGGACCCGTTCCTGTTCAGCGGCACCGTCGCCGCAAACATCCGGCTGGGCTCCAGGTGGATCAGCCCGGAGCAGATGGCAGCGGCAGTGCGGCAGGTCAACGCGGAGGATTTCATCCTGGCGCTTCCTCACGGTTTTGAAGAGCCGTTGCGTGAGCGTGGCAACAGCCTCTCCACAGGCCAGAAGCAGCTCATCAACTTTGCCCGGGCCCTCGCGCACAATCCCCGCATTCTCATCCTGGACGAGGCCACCTCGAGCGTCGACACAGACACGGAGATGCGCGTCCGGCTTGCGCTGGAGCGCATGGTCACCGGCAGGACGTCAGTTGTGATTGCACACCGTCTCTCGACGGTGCAGCGCGCTGACCTTATTCTCGTGATGCACAAAGGCCAGCTCCGCGAAGTGGGAACACATCAGCAGCTGCTGACGGGGCGCGGCATTTACTGGAAGCTTTATCAGTTGCAATATAAGGATCAGGAGCTGGGCGAGCAGGCCTCCGCCTTCACCCCAAGTCTGCAGGCCGACCTTGCGGTGGGTACGGATTGAGCCGGTCGCCCTCCATTTTCCTGTCTGCGGGAGAAGCCAGCGGCGAGCACTACGGCACCCTGCTGATCCCCGCGCTGCGCAGGCTGATGCCAGACGCGACATTCTTTGGGCTGGGAGGGCAGCGCATGGAAGCGCTCGGCTTCCGCCCAATTGTGCGCGCCGAGGACGTGGCCGTGATGGGCATCACCGAGGTCGTGCGCCACATGCCCCACATCTACAGCGAGTATCGCAGGCTGAAAGCCAGCATCGCGACCCAACAGCCCTCCGCCGCCATCCTGATTGACTTTCCTGACGTGAACCTCGGCCTTGCGCGCGAGCTGCGGCGCCGTGGCGTTCCGGTCGTCTATTTCGTGAGCCCGCAGCTCTGGGCCTGGAAGCGTTACCGCATCCGCAAGGTGCAGCGCTCGGTAGACAGGATGCTGGTCATCTTCCCTTTCGAGGAGGCCTTTTACCGCGAGCACGGCGTTACGGCTGAGTTCGTAGGGCATCCGCTGGCGGAGCTCGACACGCCGGGCATAACACGCGAAGCCTTTGCTGCCCAATGCGAGCTCGACCCGTCGAAAGACTGGATAGCTTTGCTGCCCGGCAGCCGAATCAGGGAGATCAGCCTGAACCTGCCGGAGATGCTGGCCACGGCCGCACAACTGGGCGGCAAATTTGAATATATTCTGCCCTTGGCCCCTACGCTCACCCACGCCCAGCGCGAGATTGTCCACCGCATGGCAGTCGCCCGCCCGGGGCCGGCAATTCACCTTGCAGACGACGCGCGCGCCACCCTGCACCACGCGCGGGCCAGCCTCGTTGCCAGCGGCACGGCCACGGTGGAGGCGGCCCTGATCGGCAATCCATTTATCGTGGTCTATCGTGTGTCGCGGATCACGTACGCGGTGGCGCGCCGCGTGGTCAAGGTGCCGCACGTCGCCATGGTCAATCTGATTGCAGGCCGCAGGCTGGTACCTGAGCTGATCCAGGACAAGTTCACGGCCGCGAAGGCCGCGGCGGCGCTTCGGCCCCTGCTTGCGGAAGGCTCCCTGCGCAGCGAGATGATTCGCGGCTTGCGCGAGGTGAGCGCGGCGCTGCGGCCGCACCCCGCCCGGCAGACCGCGATTGACCGCGTTGCAAGCATCACAAGCCAGTTGATTTACGATTCACAATTGAGCCCTGTTGGATGAACATGCAAGCGACTCGTCTCCGGAAACTCCGCGCCTTCCTGTTGCTGGCCCCTCTCGTTGTGGCGATGGCGCCCGCGCGCTCATATGCGGCCCAAGAAAAACAGGCGCTCGACATCACCCGCTACAGCATCAGCGCAACTC
>CAYQYM010000330.1:0-3142 GCA_964421715.1 uncultured Acidipila sp. | reverse complement strand
GGCGCCCTCGGGCCGCGCGCGCAGCCTGTGCAGCGTATCGGTCCGCACCTGGCCTCCCGAATCGTATTAAAATTAAATGAAAGGGCTTTCCCGCCTGTCTTCGTTCACGGAATGAACTGGTTTTGGGAAGCGTCGAACAAACAGGGTTGCAACATCCCCGCGGGTTGGGGAGCCGCTGATGGCTCCAGTGAATCCGCTGCAGCCTGCAGTGCTTTCAACATCCCCGTCCGGGCTGCCGGACTGAAGGCGGAACCTAGAGTGACGACTGTATTGGATGACCTGCCCGTTGCCGAAGCGGCGCATTGCGCGCTCGACAATTATCTCGCGATGCCGGACCACACCATGGACGCGCGCATCGCCGCTGCCCGCAGCAAGCTTGGCAAACGCGCCGTGCTGCTGGGCCACCACTATCAACGGGATGAAGTGATCCGCTTTGCCGATTTTACAGGCGACTCTTACAAGCTCTCTAAGATCGCCGCCGAGACCAACACCGAATATGTGCTCTTCTGCGGTGTTCACTTCATGGCGGAGAGCGCCGACGTGCTCGGCAAGCCTGGGCAGCAGGTGATTATGCCGGACCTGAACGCGGGCTGCTCGATGGCGGACATGGCCGAGATTACCCAGGTGGAAGACTGCTGGGACGCACTCACCGCGGCGGGTTTCGACCAGGGCGACATTGTTCCTCTGACCTACATGAACTCGACGGCGGCCATCAAGGCCTTCTGCGGCGAGCGCGGCGGACTTGTCTGCACCTCGTCAAACGCGCGCGCTGCCTTTGAATGGGCCTTCGCCCGCGCAGAAAAGATCCTCTTCCTGCCAGACCAGCACCTGGGCCGCAACACGGCCTATGCCATGGGCATTCCGCTTGAGCAGATGGCAGTCTACGATCCGTGGCAGATCAATGGCGGACTCACGCCGGCGCGGCTCAGGTCCGCTCGCGTGATTCTCTGGAAGGGTCACTGCTCGGTGCATCAGCGTTTTCTGCCCAGCCATGTCGACCAGGTGCGGGCGAAATATCCCGGCATCCAGGTAGTAGTGCACCCGGAATGCCGCTGGGAGGTCTGCCAGAAGGCCGACGCGCTCGGCTCGACCGAGCGCATCATTCAGATTGTGGAACAGGCGCCAGGGGGATCAACATTTGCTATCGGGACCGAGATTCACCTGGTGAACCGGCTGGCGGCCCAGTTCGCGCCCCATGGCAAACGTGTTATCACGCTCGATGATACCGGCTGCCTGTGCACCACCATGTATCGCATCAGCCCGCAGCACCTGGCCTGGGCACTTGAGAACCTGGTCGAAGGCCGCGTGGTAAACCGCATCCAGGTGCCCGAGGACGTGAAGCACTGGGCGCGGGTGGCGCTGGACCGCATGCTGGAGATTCAATGAAGCTGTTCACCCTGGACGAAGCACAGGCACTTTTGCCGGTGCTCGAATCGCTGCTGAAGCAGGCCGTTGAGGGCCGCCGCGCCGCCGAACAGATCGAAGCGGATCTGCAGCAGCTTCGCCAGCAGGTCTTTCAGAACGGCGGCATGCTGGTGGATGTGGCCGCGGTGGCCCGTCAGCGCGCGCAGCTGGAGTCGCACGTGCGCCGCGCCAAGGACGCCCTGGCCGAGATCGACTCCATCGGCGTACAGGTGAAGGACCTCAACACCGGACTGCTTGACTTTCCTGCGTTGCTGGACGGCGAGACCGTCCTGCTCTGCTGGCGCATGGGCGAGGACCGCATCGAGCACTGGCACACGCTCGAAGCCGGCTTCGCCGGGAGACAGCCGCTCGATGAGCGCTTCAGAAAGAGCCGCCCCCAACGTCCAAACTGATCAGGGCGTGCGCAGGTAAGCAGCAGAAAGGGAGGGCCAAGTGGCCCTCCCTTTCTTGCTGCTGGTAGTTATGCATAAAGGCTAGAAATCAACCCTGAGGCCGAATTCGACCTGTCGGGCCGCGCCCAGGCCGTAGACGCCTGTGCCGTTGCCCACGCGGAGAGCCTGGTTCTGGTCCGCCTTGCCGGTGCCGTTGATGGCTCCAGGCGTGCCGCTGACAATACCGCTCATGGTCGCGGGCGGCAGGTCAAAATTGGCGAAGTTGAACAGGTTAAAGACGCCTACGCTGGGCGTAATGGAAAAACGCTCCAGCGCACGGTAGCTCCACTGGACGTTGGCGTCAAAGGCCCGCAGCCAGGGGAAGTTCTGCTGGTCAGAAGGCGGTGCGCTGATCGTGGGAGCAACGCCTCCAAAGGGAGCCTTGGTCCCATCCTTCTTGGTGACGGTTGCCTGGAGCTGTGTCAACGTCATCAAGTTGTTTTCAACCAGGAGCTGTCCCGCGGGCGTGGGCTGATTGCCATAGTTGTTGTTGTAGGCATTGATCAGCCCACCCAGGGTGCGTGCATTGTAGGCGCGGTCAAAGGCGCCGAGCTTGGTTCCCGGCATCGGGTCCTGTGTGGTTCCATCGCCCGTGAAGTCGCTGCGGAAGATCTCACCGTTGCCCAGGCTGTTGTTCGGAATAACGATGGCGCTGCTCAGCGGGCTGTAAAAGTGAGCGATCATGCCAAGGCGGAAGCGATACGGCAGGTCGCCGTAGCCTCCGAAGGAGACCTGGTGACGGCGGTCGAGCAGCGAATCGCCGAAGTACCGGTTCGGCTTGTTATAGTCCGCCGCGCCAATGACGAAGTCCTGGTCGTTGTCGCCGGCGGTTCCCGTCGTCTGCGCTCCGCCGGAGTTCTGGAGACGCGAGAGGCTGTAGGCCACCTGGAAGTTCAGCGCCTTAAGGCCACGGAGCGAAGTAGAGGCATTTCCGACCAGTTTTACCTGTAGCGCATTGTACACGGAACGGCCAATCGGCTTTAAGAATATAGACTGCGCCTGTGTGCTGTTCCTGCCGCCGAAGGCGCAAGGCGCTCCGATAGCCTGACTGCAGGCCTGCCCGAAGTCGCTGTCTGCCGTCAGGCCGTTGCTTGCGTAGTCATCCATTGTGGCGCCGTTACTTATCGCCCCGTCAACGCTGGTAGCATTGAAGGCAGCATTTGTTCTCGCGATGGCAGCCTGCGCCGCGCTCAGGCTGAAGTTGCTGACGTCCCCCACGTGGTTGATGTCAATGCCGAGCAGGCTAGGCGTCTGGACATGGCGCCGGTCATCCGAAGCACCGACCA
>CAYQYM010000329.1:0-3144 GCA_964421715.1 uncultured Acidipila sp. | reverse complement strand
GGCAAGGTAAGCGGCATCCATCATCTCGCCGTAGATGTCGAGCTGGAGTTGGTTGTAGGCGGCGTTGCCAATGCGCACGGGCCGCGAATCTCTGAAGCCGCCCAGGTTGCCGAGCTCACGCTCTTCAAGCTGCTTACGCCCGTCGACGCCATACATCACCTGCAGCGGCCCGTTCTCCGCATCCACCTGCAGCCGTTCGCGCAGCCAGCGCGTGAAGTCGCGAACCTCTTCGACAAAGCCGAGCCGCATAAAAGCATAAAGCGTGAAGGAGGCATCGCGAAGCCACGTATAACGGTAGTCCCAGTTGCGGCCGCCGCCCGGCAGCTCCGGCAGGCCGAAGGTGGGAGCCGCGATGAGCGAGCCATGCTGCTGGCTTGAGAGCAGCTTCAACAATAGCGCGGAGCGGTCCACGATTTCGCGCCAGCGGCCCTTGTAATTGGAGCGCGTCACCCAGTCGCGCCAGAAGCTCGCGGTGTGTTCGAAGCGCTGCTCAATGGCGGACGGATCGAGAGCAATGCCGTGGCCCTGCTCTCCCCGCTTCACCTGCCCGAAGGCAAACATCGCAGTTTCTCCACTCTTCAATAAGAAATCGCAGAAGGCATCCTGCCCGTCCGTCCTGAGGGCAACCGTGGCGTGCAGGGCCATACCCGGCTGTGTCTCCCCTTCAGGCTCGAAGCAGACAGAATCGCCCTCACAGATTGCTTTGTGACGGGAGCGTGCGTAGTCAAAGCGCGGCGAGCAGCGCATGCTGAAGCAGACCTCGCCCTTCACCACGCGTACCATTCGCAACACCTGGTGCGCGCCATGCTCCGGACCGACCAGGGTGGAAGCGGTGCCTGGGTTCTTGAGTATCGGCATGAAATCGGTGATCTCTGCCACGCCATCGGTGGAGAGAAAGCGCGTGAGCAGGATGTTGGTGTCCGGCAGGTAAATTTGCTTGACCCTGCTGCCCGGCAGCTGCGGGTCGATGCGCCAGAAGCCGCCGTTTTTCTCATCAAGCAGCGCGGCAAAGACGGTGGGCGAATCGAACTCCGGGTAGCAGAAGAAATCGATCGCACCGTCCAGCGCCACCAGGGCGGTGGTGCGCATGTTTCCGATGATGCCGTGATTTTCAATCGATTGCTGAGGCATGCCTGTTTTGTAGATGCGCCGCGGAGCGGATTACTCAATACAAAAGACGCATGAGGCCAGCCGGCGGCAGGTCTGGAAGAAGAAATTTGTGTGTGGTGGAAATGGCCTGTGCGGCGAGGTATCCACTGCGCACGGCGCCCTCCATCGTTGCGGGCCAGCCGGTGGCGGTCCAGTCTCCCGCCAGGTAGATGCCAGGCCACGGGCTCACCGGGCCAGGCCGCAGCGCGTCGAGGCCGGGGCGAATGGAGTAGGTGGCGCGAACCTCTTTCGTGACCGCTGCCTTGAGCAGCCGCGCCTCGCGCACGAGAGGGAAAAACAAGGCCAGCTCACGCAGGGACTGGTCGATGATGGCCTGCCTCTCCATGCAAACCTGCGTCTTCGAAGCGCTGATCACCAGTTCGAGATAGCTGCCCTGGCCGGGGCGGTGGCCGGGCTGCAGCTTCGACTTCTGATACATCCACTGGATGTTTGTGTCGAGCAGCGCCGCGTGCGTGAGCGGCGTAACCTCGCGGTCGAACCATAGGTGCACGCTGGTGATGGGCGAGTGGCCGAACTGTGCAAGCCGCGCGGCGAGCGCTTCGGCGCCGGGAGCACCTGGCAGTGCGGGCAGCAGCTTCTGCATGGCATCGAAGGAGAGCGCGAGCACAATGGCATCGCTCTCATGCTCGTCCGCGCCAGACTGGATGCGCCAGCCGCACGCGGTTTGCGCAAAGGCATCGGCCGAGGCACGCAGCAGCACCTCGCCGCCACGCATCCTGATGTAGTCCAGCGCCTTGCTGTAGAGCTCGCTGAGGGGTACGCGCGGAATGCCCATGCGGCCGCCGCGGGCGGAGAATAGAAACGCCTCGCGAAAGACCTTTGCCGCGTAGCGAACGGAGATGAGCTCCGGATCCTCATTGAGCGCGCTGGCCAGCACCGGCTTCCAGAAGCGCTCGACAGCGGAGCTTGTCTGACTGTGCTGCTTGAGCCAGTCGGCAAAATTCTCATCATCGCTGTATTCCCGCTTGAAAAGGAAGGATTGAATGCCGCGTGCGATGGCTATCTTGTCTGCAAAGGAGAAGCAGCGCGCGCCAAGAAACGAAGGCGAGGTATGCAGAGGCGCAGGAAGCGCGGTGGATGCGAGCACGCTGTCTCGCCCACCCGGCTCGAGAAAGTGAATGCGGTCGAACCACGCAATGGACTCGGCCACGCCGAGCCGCTGGTAAAAGTCAATGAGATTGGTGCAGCAGCCCAGCAGGATGTGCTGACAGTTGTCGATCACCTCGCCGGTGCCCGGGTGCTCATAGGACGACGCCCGCCCACCTACGTAAGGCCGGCGCTCGAGCACACGCACCTGGTGGCCCGCATCAGCAAGCGCGCACGCAGCAGCGAGTCCGGCCAGACCTGCGCCGACAATGGTGATATTCATGATGGGCGCATCCTGTGCACCAGGACCTGCCAGAGGCCACGCGCGAGAATGATGAGCTTGCGCGTGGTGGAAACGCGAACGCGCGTGGTGAAGACGTCGCAGCCCCGTGTCTGCATCTGCCGGAGCAGGCGGTGATAGATAGCAATAAGCACCCACAGCGCAGGCTGGCTTTCGCGATGGATGAGCGGCAGCAACTCATATCCGGAGCGATAGAAAGCTTCAGCACGGCCAGCCTCAAACTCCAGCAGTTCGCGCACGTTGTGTCGCATTTGCCGGCCGTCCTTCAACGAGGCAAGCTCGCCCGCCGAGACACCGAAACGTTCCAGGTCTGCAAGCGGCAGGTAGATGCGACCGCGCTCGGCATCCTCACGAACGTCGCGCAGAATGTTCGTGAGCTGGAAGGCGATGCCGGTCTCCTCGGCCAGCTTCTCCGCGCGTACGTCCGTGTAGCCAAAGATGCGGATTGTAACCAGGCCGACCACCGAGGCGACCAGGTAACAGTAGCGGTAGAGCTCGTCGAAGGTGGGATAGGTGTCGAGCGTGCCGCCCTGACATTGCCTGCGCTCATCGCGCGCTGGATTAAGGTCCATCGCCGTGACTTCCAA
>CAYQYM010000328.1:0-3145 GCA_964421715.1 uncultured Acidipila sp. | reverse complement strand
GGCCGTGACCGGCGCAAACGGCTGGCTGGCGTGGCGGCAGGAATCCGAGTTGCTGGCGTTCTATGCCCTTGCCTGCGGCTATCTCACGCCGCTGCTGCTCTCAAGCTGGAGCAGCCGCGAGCTGCCGTTATTCGCATACCTGCTGCTGCTGGATTTCACGGCGGTCCTGCTGTCATACGTGCGCCACTGGCCGCGGCTGGTGCCGGCCGGCTTTCTGGCCACGAGCGGCTTCGCCATCGCATGGTACGCACGACACGGCGGCAACCAAGACTTTCCCCTCACGCTGACCTTCATCGCGATCTTTTTCCTGGTCTTCTCCTTTGCGCTGGAGATGCTGCCGGCCACCGGCTGGCTGCGCGTGCTTCCGCTAGCAAACGCGGCACTTGCATTCCGCGAGGTCTACCTTCTGGTGAAGCCCGGACCCGGCGAGACAGCGCTGATCGCCTGCTGCTTTGCCGCTTTCTACGCCTGGCGCAGCCTGGGCGGAAAGGCAGCCCACCGGGCGCTGCGCGTGCTTGCCCTCAACGGGTTCCTGCTGCTGGCAGCGCTCTTCGCAGTGAATTGGCTTTGGGCGGGCGTGGTGACCGACCGGGGAATGGGACGCCAGTTCAGCTACTCGGCCGTGTTGCTACTGTTTGGCGCGGGACTGCTCGCGGTCGGCTTCTGGCGGCAGTCGGGCTTTCTGCGCTGGCAGGGCCTGGCACTGCTGGTGGCAGCTGTCCCCAAGATCTTCCTGGTGGACATTGGCCGCCTGAGCCAGGGTTACCGGATCGTCAGCTTCCTCGCACTGGGCGTGCTGCTGCTGGCAGTCAGCTTCGTCTATCAGAAGGACTGGCTGAACCTGCGCCACAAAAGCCGAGGGGCGTAGAGTGGACCCCGCCGGGGATACGCGACCGCGAACAAGGCAGCGTGCAAGGAATCAACGAATGATCGGCTCGACTTCGTTGAGCCAATCCGGCGGCTTTAGAATCTCGCGAGGCTTCGAGCCCTCGGCCGGGCCCACGATGCCGTCGCGCTCCATCATATCAATCAGGTGTGCGGCGCGGCCATAGCCGATGCGCAGCCGGCGCTGCAGCAGCGATGTGGAGGCCTTGCCAAACTCGAGCACCAGGCGCACGCCGTCTTCGTAGAGCTCGTCGTTTTCGTCTTCGCCCGTGCCATCCGCGTCAAGCTCCCGGCCGCTTGCGTCCTTCGGCCCTTCCAGGAAGCCTTCAACATACGCGGCGGCGCCTTGCTTCTTCCAGAAGTCGGTGACGGCAGAGATCTCTTTCTCGGTGACAAACGGCGCATGTACGCGCTGCAGCCGCGAGGTGCCCGGCGGAAGAAAGAGCATGTCGCCGCGGCCGAGCAGGCTCTCGGCGCCGTTGGAATCGAGGATGGTGCGCGAGTCCACCTTGGTGGCCAGCCGAAAGGACATGCGGGTGGGAACGTTTGCCTTGATAAGGCCGGTGATTACGTCGACCGAAGGCCGCTGTGTGGCCAGCACCAGGTGAATGCCGACGGCACGTGCCATCTGCGCCAGTCGCGTGATGGCCTCTTCCACGTTGGCCTTGTCCAGCATCATCAGGTCGGCAAGCTCGTCGATGATGATGATGATGTAAGGCAGCGGGTCTTCATCCGGCGCGTCCTCAAACAGGCCGGGATTCTCGAAAAGCCTGTTGTACTGGTCGATGTTGCGCACGCTGCGCGAGGCCAGCAGCTTGAGGCGCCGCTCCATCTCGCGAACTGCGTTGCGCAGCGCGTTTGCGGCAAGCTTAGGCTCGGTGATGATGGGCGTGAAGAGGTGCGGAATGCCCTCGTACATGCCGAGTTCGACGCGCTTCGGGTCAACGAGGATCAGCCGCACCTGCTCAGGCGTGGCCTTGAACAGCACCGACATGATCATGGCGTTGATGGCGACCGATTTGCCGCTGCCCGTAGTGCCGTCGATGAGCACGTGCGGCATGGTGGCCAGGTCCGCCGTCACGATGCGGCCGTTGATATCTTTACCCATGGCAAGCGTGAGCTTGCTCTTTGAGGTCGCGAAGTTCTCCGCCTCCACCACGTCGCGCAGCCAGATCGTCTCGCGCTTGTGGTTCGGCACCTGGATGCCGACCGTGCTCTTACCGGCCATGCGCTCGATGAGAATGCTCTCGGCGGCCATGGCGAGGCAAAGGTCGTCCGAGAGGCCAGTAACACGGGAGTACTTCACACCGGCTTCGGGCCGGAACTCAAAGGTCGTCACCACCGGGCCGGGATTGATCTGGACCACCTGCCCGCCTACGTCGAACTCCGCGCACTTTTCGACGAGGACCTGCGCCTCTTCGCGCAACTCATCCTCGCGCACCACCTGCGACTCGTCACTCCGGTGCAGCAGCGTGCTTGGCGGCAGGCGAAATCCGCTTACGGACTTGGGGGTGACCGTCACCGTGCGGATCTCGGCATCGGCTCGTTCCCCGACGGCAATTGTCTCGACCGGCGCGGGGCGCTCAATGATCTGCGGCCGCAGGAGGGAAGCCGCGGCTGCCGCTGGCCCAGGTACAGAGGCCACTCCGAGCTCCGGCTCCGGCTCCGGCTCCGGGTCTGGCTGCGGGTCTGGCTGCGGGTCCGGTATGGTCGCGCGCGGCATCTGTTCCCACACGCTTGGCACCGCAGCCGCCTCGCCGAAGACCTCGTTGAACTCACGCTCTCGCCGCGCGGGCTCTTCCTCCCCCGGGGAGGTCCGCTCTGTCCCGGTGCCCGCCTTCTGTGTCGCCTTGGCTGCGGCCTTGCGCGCCACTACTAACTCCTTCTCGCGGGCTGCTTCCAGCCGGTGCTCGCGGTCCAGCTCCTTGCGGCGGACGCGCTGCTGCTTCCAGTTCCGGAAGCGGTCACGCCAGGCATAGACGAAGGCGAGCCGCACGGCGAGCCACTCGCGCGCCGTGTTAAAGCTGAAGGTGGTGGAGAGGTAAAGCGAGACGGCGGCGAGGCTGAGGATGACAATGCAGGCGCCGGTATAGTTCATGAACCCGCCGTGCGCATCCACTAACAGGCGGCCGGTGAGTCCCTCCACCGGGCTGCCACCCAGCAGGTGGAGTAGGCCGGGAAGCCGCACGAAGGCCGCAGTGACCAAGCGCACGCCGAGCACCGACACCACGACATCTTTCGGCCGCGCCACCCGCACCAG
>CAYQYM010000327.1:0-3153 GCA_964421715.1 uncultured Acidipila sp. | reverse complement strand
ACCTGAGACCGCAGACCGCCCCGATCAGGAGCGCGTAAAGCAGAAGCATGCCGAACCTCTCCATTAAGCTTTTGATTCAGATTCAGGAACGAAGACCCTGGTAAATCATCAGGAAAGAGAGCGCCACCACGATAACCGCAGTCGTCCAGGCACAAACGTTCAGCCAGAGGGGGTTCGTATATTTGCCCATCAGGTCTTTCCGGTTGATGAGCCTCAGCATGAAGATGATGACGATGGGCAGCAGAACACCATTCAGCACCTGCGAAAAGATGGAGAAGCTGACGATGGGAAAGCCCGGGATGAGCACCACCGCGGCTCCCCCCACCACCAGCAGGGTGTAAAGCCAGTAAAAGAACGGAGCCTCGCCGAACTTCTTGTCCACCCCGGACTCAAGCCCGAGCCCTTCACAGACGGTATAGGCCGTGGAGAGCGGCAGGATGGAGGCGGCAAACAGGCTCGCGTTGAAGAGCCCAAAGGCAAAGAGCAGGAAGGCATACTGGCCGGCCAGCGGCTTCATGGCCTCGGCCGCGTCGGATGCCTCGCGAATGGAGCCCATGCCGTGAACCCAGAGTGTGGCCGCGCAGGCCACGATGATGAACCACGCCACGACGTCGGTGAAGAACGAACCCACGATCACATCCAGCCGGGAGGCCGAATACTTGCGCACGCTGATTCCCTTTTCGACGATGGAGGCCTGCAGGTAAAACTGCATCCAGGGAGCGATGGTCGTGCCGATGGTGCCTACCAACATATAGACATAGGTGTGGTCGCTCCAGGCGGGCCGGGGTGGCAGCTTGACGGTGGCCTCCAGCGCCTCATGCCAGCTCGGCTGAGAGAGCACGCCGGCCACGATGTAGGCGATGTAAAACACCGATGCCACAAGAAATATCTTTTCCACACCTTTATAGTCACCCTTAACCACCAGCAACCACACCAGCAGCGCGCAGAGCGGCACGGATAGGTATTTACTGAGGTGGAAGAGCTGCAGGCTGCCGGCAATTCCGGAGAACTCCGTCACCACGTTACTGAAGTTGACGATGACCAGCAGCCCCATCATCACCACGGTCCAGCGCAGCCCGAACTCCTCGCGGATGAGATCGCTCAGGCCCTTGCCGGTGACCACGCCCATGCGGGAGCACATCTCCTGCACGACGATCAGCGCGAGGGTGATCGGCAGCATCGTCCAAAGCAGCGAATAGCCGAACTGCGCTCCCGCCTGAGAATACGTGAGGATGCCGCCCGCGTCGTTGTCCACGTTCGCGGTGATGAACCCCGGCCCCAGCACGGCGAGGAACAGCAGTATCTGAGTTCTCCAGCGCTTCCACATGGCAGTTTTCTGGGATGAAACAGGCTGAGCTAAGGCGACCATACCAGAGCGGGGCGGCGCTAGGCGAGGCGCCGCATTCTGCCGCTCCCCTCCATGCGCTGCCAGCGGCGGTTGCTTGACAAGCTCCACGCAGACAAGCAAACTGCCGCTTACGGACACAAGCAGTTCGCCATAGCAAGTGTATGCGAGACAGCGAGGAAGAACGCGTGACCGAACCAAAGACAGGCAGAACGACCTTTACGCTTGACTCCTCGCTGGACAGCGTGAGCCGGGTGGAGCAGGAAGCCGAGCAGCTCGCCAAGAAGGCCGGTATGGACGAAGATGCGATCTTCCGCGTGGCCATGGCCGTGCGCGAGGCGGCCGTAAATGCGGTGCTGCACGGCAACTCCTACGACCCGGACAAGCGCATTACAGTTTCCTTTGAAAACACGGGCGAGGCGCTGGTGATTCGTATCGCCGACCAGGGCAGGGGCCTCGACCCCGAGACGCTTCCCAATCCGCTTGCCCCGGAGAACCTCTTGCGCGGCTCCGGCCGAGGTATCTTCCTCATTCGTTCGTTTATGGATGAGGTACACTTCAAGCTACTTAACCCCGGAACCGAGCTGACGTTGATCAAGCATCTGGGCGCGGCCCATTAAGATCCCAAGGAGGACCACGAAGTGAGCATGAAGATTGGCACACGCCAGGTAGACGGCGTTACGATTCTCGATCTAAGCGGCCGGATCACCCTCGGCGAGGGCAGTGTGCAACTGCGCGATGCCGTCCGCGATCTGCTGTCCAAGGGCCAGAAGCATATTCTTCTGAACCTGGGCGATGTGAACTATATCGACAGCTCAGGAATTGGAGAACTGGTCAGCGCCTACACTACTGTCCGCAACCAGGGCGGCGAGCTGAAGCTGCTGAACCTGACCAAGAAGGTTCACGACCTGCTGCAGATCACCAAGCTCTACACCGTGTTTGACGTAAAGGACGACGAAGCCAGCGCCATCGCGTCCTACACCCGCGCCTGATTTCCTGTGGCGCAAGCAAGAAGGCCGCCCAGGGGCGGCCTTCTTGCTTGTCTGCGCAACGCGCCTAGAACTTCACCGCGGGCGCATTCCGCGAGGCAGGGCTAGCCTCAAAGTAGGCATTGTTCGGCTGGAAGCCCGCCATTCCCGCCCATATGCTGTTCGGAAACTGCCGGATAAAGGTGTTGTAGTCGCGCAGGGTCTCATTGTAACGCCGCCGCTCCACCGCAATGCGGTTCTCGCTGCCCTCCAACTGGTCCTGCAGCGCCAGGAAGTTTTGGTTCGACTTCAGGTCAGGGTAGTTTTCCGAGAGCGCCAGCAGCCGTCCAAGCGCAGAGTCAAGCTGCCCGTTCGCGGCGATCTTGGCCTGCGGGTCACGCGCGTTCAGCAGGCCTGCGCGGGCGTTTGCAATATCGCCGAACACCGTCTCCTCGTGCTTTGCATAGCCCTTCACCGTCTCCACCAGGTTTGGAACCAGGTCAGCCCGCCGCTGCAGCACCACGTCCACCTGCGACCACTGCTCACGTACCGCCTCCTGCTTCTGCACCATCTGGTTCTTCGCGCTGATGTAGCTTCCAGCCACCAGCAGCGCGGACATCACAAGCACTACCACCACACCGGCGCCCACCCAAAGTCCACGTCTCACGCCATCTCCCCTCTACGCTCACACGACTGCTACCAATGCCCTCTCAAGCAGCCGGGACTGGGTGCGTCACCACCCTCCTCCCGCTCAGCACCCGCAGCACACGACACCGACCAATCCACCCAAGCCGCCCCCGCCACCGCCGCGCCACACGCCGCGCCCCCCCCCCACACCAC
>CAYQYM010000326.1:0-3154 GCA_964421715.1 uncultured Acidipila sp. | reverse complement strand
GATCTACGCCGCAGGCAAAACGCCAGCGCAGGTAGCCGAGATCTTCGCCCGCATGGCCGCGGCCGGGGGCGACGTGCTCGCCACCCGCGCCAGCGAGGCTGCCTGGCAGGCAGTGCGGCAGCGCGTCCCGGAGGCGGCCCACCACGCGGAGGCTCGCATCATCGGCCTGCGCCGCGGCCCCACACCCGCCGGCCCCGCTCTGCTGGGCGTGCTCTGCGCCGGCACAAGCGACCTGCCCGTGGCCGAGGAAGCCGCCGTTACCGCCGAGTATCTTGGCTCCACGGTCGAGCGCATCTACGACGTCGGGGTCGCCGGTCTCCATCGCATCCTCGCCCAGCGCGAAACACTGGCGCGGCTCCGCACCGTGATCGTCTGCGCTGGCATGGAGGGCGCCTTGCCCAGCGTGGTGGGAGGCCTGGTCTCCGCGCCGATCATCGCCGTGCCCACCAGCGTCGGTTATGGCGCTGCCTTCGGCGGTCTCGCGGCGCTGCTCGGCATGTTGAACTCCTGTTCGCCGAACGTCTGCGTCGTCAACATCGACAACGGCTTCGGCGCGGCCTATGTCGCCTCCATGTTCCTGCGAGGCGTGCATGCCCGGCCTCCCGCACAGGGTCCGGATTAAGCTCGCGGCTGTCCCGCGACAACTGTGAATGCACGCTTGCACATCCAAGCAGTCTGGCGCAACTATGGCATCCACTGTCTGGAAGGGTTACATCTCGTTCGGTCTCATCAGCGTTCCGGTTAGGATGTTCGTGGCCGCGCGCGAGCAGCATGTCAGCTTTCACCAGGTTCACCAGGTCTGCGGTACGCGCATCAAGCAGCAGCTCTTCTGCCCCACCTGCGAGCGCGTGGTGGAGCGCAGCGAACTCGCCAAGGGCTACCCACTGGACAAGGAAACGAACATCCTCATCAGCAACGAAGAGCTCAAGGCACTGGACGCCGCCTCGTCCCAGACCATGGACATTCTGCAGTTCGTCAAGCTCTCTGAGGTGGACCCGATCTACTACCAGACCTCCTACTTCACCGTGGCGGAAGACCCCGGCCGCCGCGCCTACGCGCTCATGATGCAGGGCATGCAGCGCATGCAGCTCGGCGCTATCGCCAAGTTAACCCTGCACCAGCGCGAACAGGTCGTCATCATCCGCCCCTACGAGCATGGACTCATCCTGCACACGCTTTACTACCCCGCCGAGGTGCGCGAGCTGCCCGAATTCGGCAGCCAGGCGCCGCTCGAATTGCAGGAGCAGGAGATCAAGCTCGCCGAGCAGTTCATGAAGCAGCTCGAGGCGCCCTTCCATCCGCAGGACTTCAAAGACGAGTACGAATCGCGCGTCGAGGCGCTGGTCGAAAGCAAGCAGGCCGGCACGGCTCTGCCCGCCGAGCAGCCAAAGCGGCAGCTTGCCCCGGTCATCAACCTGATGGACGCCCTCAAAAAAAGCATCGCGCAGAGGGAGCTGGCCGCCGAGCCTGCTGCCGAAAAGAAGCAGCCCGCGCGTGCCGCAGCCAGCCGCCGCAAACGCGCAAGCTAGCGGTTAGCTACGCGCGGCTGGCTCGCCGTCAACTTTGTCCGGCCCGCCGTCGCCCTCTTCTGCCCGCCCACCATTGTGTCCCGCACGCCTGTCGAGATTCACCACCGGCGGGGACGGCGCAATCTGCACCAGCGCCGGCGCCGCCGCGGCCTGCCCCATGGCTGCCTCGTGCTGCCGCCGCGCCGCCGCGTCAATGTCCACCGGGATCCCTCCCGCAACGATCTCCGGCTGCGCGTAGCGATGCGCATAGTCCCGCGTCGCCCGCGTCGTGCAGTAGAGCAGCCCCAGCAGCACCAGCGTGCAGACCGCGCTGCCCTCCGGCCCGTAGCCGCCGCCGGTGATCCACCTCGGCCCCGGCGCAGCGGAAGAGACCACAGGAGAAAAGCTTGTCAATCCGCCAATCGGCAGCCCGAAGACCACCGCGATCGCCACCGTCCAACCAAAGTGGAGACCCCAGCCCACCCATAGCGCCCGCGTGCGAAACCACGCCAGCGCCAGCAGCCAGGTCAGCAGCAGGGCATTGAACGCGCCCGCTCCGGTTGCATTCGGATTGTGCCAACGCAGCCCGGCGTAGAGTATGGAGACAAGCAGCGTTGCCAGGGTCGGGCTCGTCGCCTCCACCAGGCGTTGAAAGGGATAGCCGCGAAACACCACCTCTTCGGTCAGCGTGGCCAGCGCCAGTACGATAAGGTCCAGCAGCAGCACTAGGGCTTGATGGCGGTTGGTCCAGAAGGTGACCAGCAGGCCGCCAGACAGCGCAATCGCCAGAACGGAGGCCGCCGCCCCGGCCCAGCCCAGCATCAGACCCGTCGCCCACTCTTCGCCCCATCCCGCCCGGCGCTTCATGCCCATTGCGCGCAGCGGCTCGGGCTGCCGCTGGCCCCTGCGGCCCATGGCGCTGTAGCCCACCAGCAGCAGAAACAGCAGCAGCAGGCGGCTCAGCGCATCCTCGCCCTCGTCCGCGGTAAATCCATGCGCGGCGCGGTCGGCGATATTTTGCGCGACCGGGAAGTAGACAGCCGCCACCATGAACCAGGCAAATGCTCGCAGCCGCCCTGCCGCGATGGCGCGCCCCTCGCTCATTCGGCGGTATAGAACTGCGCTATGTTGCGGAATTTGTCGTAGCGCGCGGCCAGCAGCGCATCCGTGGAGAGCGCCTGCAGCTCGCCCAGGTGCTGCTGCAGCTTCTCGTCCAGCATCTGCGCGGCAGCCTCGGCATCCGTGTGCGCGCCTCCCGCCGGCTCCGGCACAATGTCATCCACGCAGCCCAGCGCCTTTACCTCGGCCGCGGTCGTCTTCAGCGCTGCCGCGGCCAGCGCGCGCTTGCTCGCGTCGCGCCACATGATGGACGCGCAGCCCTCCGGCGAGATGACCGAGTAGACAGCGTTTTCAAGAATGAGCACGCGGTCCGCAACCGCCAGGGCCAGCGCGCCGCCGGAGCCTCCCTCGCCGGTAATCGTGGCGATCACCGGCACGCACAGCCGCGACATCTCGCGCAGGTTGCGCGCAATCGCCTCCGCCTGTCCACGTTCCTCCGCGCCCAGGCCTGGGTTCGCCCCAGTCAGGTCGATGAACGTGAAGACCGGGCGGCTGAACTTCTCGGCGAGCCTCATCACCCGCAGCGC
>CAYQYM010000325.1:0-3168 GCA_964421715.1 uncultured Acidipila sp. | reverse complement strand
CTGCATGCGTATCGATGACGATGGCGTTGTCGTGTACGGTCAATGGATTCTCTTGCTTCGGCGTTGCGGACTTGTGTGTCTGGGCCAGGACAGGCGCTGCGAAGACCAGCAGCAGCGGCAGGGTGCGTGCGCTTATCGATCGTATGCGAGTCATAGGCGGCCGGTAGCGGGATTGTAGCAGCACCCTCTCACCCTTCCAGCCGGTACTTCGTCTCTGCCAGCCGGTAAAGCGGCCGCCACGCCAGCCGGTTGATCGTCACCACCATCAGCGCCATGATGATGGTAGCCAGCAGCAGCGCCGGATAATTGCCCGCGTCGCTCGCCTGGCTGATCAGTGCGCCCAGCCCCAGCGTGTGCAGTGTCTGGTCCTTGAGATGAAAATATTCGGCCAGGATGGAAGCATTCCATGCGCCGCCGGAGGCCGTGACGAGGCCGGTGATGAGCGCCGGAAAGATGCCCGGCAGAACCACAGTCGTCCACCGCTGCAGGCTGCCGAAGTGAAACAGATTGGAGACCTCGCGCAGGTCCGAGGGAATGGCCATCGCCCCGGCGATCACGTTGAACAGCACATACGACTGCGTGCCCAGCAGCATCAGCGCGATCGAGCCGACGCCGAGGCCCATGCCCAGCCGCATCAGCCCCAGCAGCACAATCGGGTAAAGCGCCGTAGCCGGGAACGACGCGGCAATCTGGGCGATAGGCTGCGCAAAATTCGCCAGTCGCGGATGGAACCCGATGGCCACACCCGCCGGAATGGTCCAGAGGCAGGCGATCAGCAGCGCCGCATTCACGCGGAGAAACGTTGCGCCGGCGCCCTTGAGCAGCGTTGCCAGCGCACGCAGAGGAACCTCGTGCAGCAACAATGCCGCGTGAAACGCCGCAAGAACGATCAGCACCAGTGCGGCGGCCCCAAACAGCGTGAGCATGGCGACAGCACGCTTGCGGTTGCGCTGCTCGCCTTGCTCACCGCGCCGCCGCCTGCGGTCATTGCGCCGTGCAACCCTGGCGTAGAGTTGCTCAGCCAGCGGCGTAAGGGTGTGGTCGCGAATCACGCCGAGCAGGTTTGACCGCCGCAGCAGCGTGAGTATCGGAGACCGCACGCGGTTCGCACTCTCCACATTCTCGAACTTGAACTTGTCCGACCACGCAATCAGCGGGCGCCAGAGCAACTGGTCCGTCAACACGATGATGAGCGTCATCGTGATCAGGCCCCACACGATCGCCTGCCGATCGCCATTTGCGGCGGCTGTCTGCAGGTACGAGCCGAGCCCCGGAAGGCGGAAGCTGCGGTTGCCCACCGGGAACATCTCGCAGACCATCAGGAAAAACCAGCCGCTCGCCACGGAGACCATCGAGTTCCACAGCAGTCCGATGGAGGCATAGGGCAGCTCAAGCTGAAACAGCCGCTGCCAGCGCGAGAAGCGATTGATGGTGCAGGCCTCCTGCAGTTCGCGCGGGATGCTCTTCAGCGACGAGTAGAAGCTGAAAGCCATGTTCCACACCTCGCCGGTAAAGATGAGCAGAATCGCGCCGAACTCAATGCCAATCTGCCGCGAGGGGAACAGCGACATCATGGCCAGCATCACGCCGGGCAGGAAGCTGAGCACCGGGATCGACTGGAGGATGTCGAGCGTTGCGATCATCAGCGCCTCAAGCCGACGGTTGTAAGCCGCGGTGTAGCCGTAGGCGATTGAGAAGACCAGGCTCAGCGCATACGCAACGAAGATGCGCACGATCGAGTAGAAGGCATACATCGGCAGGTGCGAGGGCGAGCGGTAAATCTCGACCTCCGGCACGGCCGCGCTGAACCAGAACCTGGCAATCCAGAGGATGGCATAGAAACCCGCGAGCAGCCCCGCGGCCACTGTCAGATCCAGAAAGACAGGCCAGGTGCGCTCAAGCACGAAGGCGCGCGAAAGCGAGGGACGCGGCCGCATCAGGCGCCTTCCTCGACCGTTTCCGCCGTCTCCTCAACTTCCGGCAGGATAAAACGCCTGCGCGAGGCGTCGAAATCGAACAGCTCGGCATAGCGGCCCCAGTTCACGGCCGTGTCCAGCTGGCGCTGCGTCTCCTCGTCGCTGAACTGCTCGTCCAGCATGTCCAGGAAGAACTCCTCGGGAACCGTGTGGTCGCTCTTGTTGTTGAGCGCGCGCGTAATCTGCCGCAGCAGCAGCACGTGCTCGAGGGCCGCCTCGCGGAAGAGCTCTTTCTGCCGCAGGATCTCAGATTCGGCAAAGGCGCGGCCTGCCGCGGTGATGACAGCGTCTCCCTCAGACACTTCGAGGAAGCCGAGCAGCTGCGCCGCATCGACGATGGGCAACAGGTCGTCGATCTCGAAGGCCAGCTCGTCGGCAACCTTGTAGATATCGCTGCGTCCGCCTAAGTCGATGATGATCTCCAGCAAACCGGCGATGCCGCCCGGACGCGCATGCGGCAGCATCTCGTAGTGCATCTGCCGCTGGTCGCGCACGGTGCGGCCGCCCGGCTGCAGCGCCGGTAAAGCCGGGGTCACATCCGGCCGCGTCAGCACCTTGTAGATGTAGTCAACGAGCTGCGTGAATGCCGGTGCCTTGCGGTCGCGCGGGTGCGCCAGCGTAGTCACCTTGAAGTCCGTCCGCACGTGTCCCGGGTTGCGGCCGAGCACGATGATGCGATCAGCCAGCAGCACCGCCTCTTCAATATTGTGCGTCACCAGGAAGATGGCCTGCGTGGGAATAGTCTTGTTCTGCCACAGCTCCAGCAGCTCGCCGCGCAGGTTCTCCGCCGTCAGCACGTCCAGCGCGGAGAAGGGCTCGTCCATGAAGAGCACCTCCGGCTCCACCACGAGGGCGCGGGCAAAGCCGACGCGCTGGCGCATGCCGCCGGAGAGCTCCTTGGGAAACGCCGCCTGGAATCCATCCAGTCCGACCGTGTCCAGGATCTTCAGGCTGAGTTCGCGCCGCTGTTCCGCGGCGATGCCGCGGGCCTTGAGCGGCGCCTCTACATTTTCCAGCACGGTCAGCCACGGGAAGAGTGCAAAGCTCTGAAATACGATGGAGACGTTGATCTGCACCCGCGAAATCGGCTGGCCGTGCCACAGCACCTCTCCCCCGGAAGGCTTGGAGAGCCCTGCCAGCATGCGCAGCAGCGTGGACTTGCCGGAGCCCGAGGGCCCGAGCAGGGCCACGA
>CAYQYM010000324.1:0-3168 GCA_964421715.1 uncultured Acidipila sp. | reverse complement strand
GGCGCCGCGGATGGTGTTGTGCGAGAGCACGGTGAACTTCCAGTCCAGCAGGGGCAGGGTCGCAGTCGGCCTACGCTGGCAGCCATGCCCCGGCCGCGCATGCGGTCCAGCCGCGGCTGCGGCCGGTCCTCTTGCGGCAGAAACTCCACCGGAGCGTCCGGCGCCGTCGGCAGATGCTGACCTGCAAGCGGGGTGAACTCGCGCCATGCCGCCAGCAGGTCGTCACGGGAGGCAGGCCGCCGCAGCCGGATGCTGACGCTCTCGGTATGTCCATCTTCCACCGGGACACGGTTGCAGTGCGCCGACATGCGCGCATCGAGCGGCCGCACCTCTGCGCCCTCCAGCCGGCCGAGCAGCTTCAGCGTCTCTTCCTCCATCTTCTCCTCCTCGTTGCGGATGAAGGGCACCACGTTGCCGAGGATGTCGAGCGAGGCCACGCCGGGGTAGCCCGCGCCGCTGACGGCCTGCATGGTGGAGACGAAGAGGCTCTCGATGCCGAAACGCTCCTCGACCGGCTTGAGCGCAAGCACGAGGCCGATGGCCGAGCAGTTGGGATTGGTGACGATGTAGCCGCCGGACTGCCTGCGCCAGATCTGCTGTTCCAAGAGCGCGAGGTGGCCGGCGTTGACCTCGGGAATGACAAGCGGCACATCCGGGTGCATGCGGAAGGCGCTGGAGTTCGAGATCACCGCGCAGCCGCTCGCGGCAAAGGCGGGCTCCACCTGCTGGGCAATGGCCGCATCGAGTGCGGCAAAGATAATGCGCGGCGCGCCCTCGGGCACGGCAGGGGAGACAGGCATGGCGGCGATGCGGTCCGGCAGCGGCGTGTCCAGCTTCCAGCGGACGGCCTCGCCGTAGCACTTGCCGCTGGAGCGGTCGCTGGCCGCCAGCCAGGCGATCTCAAACCACGGGTGACCTTCCAGCAGTTGGATGAAACGCTGACCCACCATCCCGGTGGCGCCCAGAATGCCAATCTGTCGTCTCTGCATCGCTCGTTGGGAACCTTGTTCGCCTAGTGTATCGGTTCTTTTTACGGCAGGGACAAGAAGCCGCTCAAGCCGCGCTGCGGAGTATTCCGAAATGCAACTCTTCCCGCCATGCCGTGAACGCTTTTCGCCGCCGCGGGCTAAATCATTCCCGGACTGCGCCGATGTAGGCGGTACGCGCCTCTTCGCCGGAAGGATCACACCTGCATGTTTGCCATTATCGGAATTGTGGTGGTGCTGGGGGCCGTGGTCGGCGGCTACTTGCTGGAGCATGGCCATCTGGCCGTGCTGCTGCAGCCGGCTGAGCTGCTCATCATTGGCGGAGCGGCGGCCGGCACGCTGCTGATCGCAAACCCGGTCCATATCCTGAAGGGCATCGCGGCAGGGGCAGGGCGTGTCTTCGGCAAGCCGGCCCACCCGAAGGAGCGCTACCTCTCCACGCTCAAGCTGCTCTTTGACCTGCTGATGAAGGCGCGGCGCGCCGGGGTGATTGCAGTCGAGGCCGACATCGAGAAGCCGGAGGAGAGTCCGCTGTTCCAGGAGCACCCGGAGTTTCTGAAAGACCTGCAGGCCTGCCACTTTCTATGCGACACGCTGCGCATGATGGTCACCGGAGGCGTGGAGGTCTTCTTGATGGACCAGATGATGGAGCTGGACATGGAGGTTCATCATCACGAGGCGACCGAGCCGATCCACGCGCTGACGACGGCGGCCGACGCGCTGCCTGGCCTCGGCATTGTGGCCGCGGTGCTCGGCGTGGTCATCACGATGGGCGCGCTGGGCGGCCCGCCTGAGGCCATCGGCCACAAGGTAGCTGCCGCGCTGGTGGGCACCTTTCTCGGCATCCTGCTCTGCTACGGATTTCTGGGCCCGCTGAGCGCGAACATGGGCAAGCTGGCAGCGGAGGAGAACGGCTACCTCGGCGTGATTCGAGTCGTGCTGGTGGCGTTTCTCAGGGACGCGCCGCCGGCGCTGGCCGTAGAGGTAGGCCGCCGTGCTATCCCGGCGCATGTACGGCCGTCCTTCTTCGAGGTAGAGGCGGTGCTTAAAGGCCGGCCCGTGCCGGCCGAGGGAGAACCAGCGGCGGCAGTTGCGGAGCCGGCATGATCGATCAGGGTGCGAAACGCCCCATCGTCGTCGTGCGAAAGAAGGTGCTTAAGGGCGGCCACCACGGCGGCGCCTGGAAGGTGGCCTATGCCGATTTCGTGACGGCGATGATGGCCCTGTTCATCGTGCTGTGGCTGATGAACACGAGCGACCACGTGCGCAAGGCAGTGGCCGGCTATTTCAATGACCCCTCAGGCAGGTCGGCGGAGACGGGCACAGACCGCGCCGGCTCGAACGACGCGCTGCCGCTGACCAAGGACAACATCGCCGATCTCAAGCAGCAGCTCGAGCAGTCCATCCGGCAGGTGAACAGCCTCAAGTTCCTGGCAGACCAGGTGCAGATGACCATCACGCCGGAGGGGCTGCGCATCGAGATGCTTGAGACCAAAGACGGGACATTCTTTGAATCCGGCAGCACGGAGCTGAGCGCGGGCGGCCGCGAGCTGCTCGCCCTGCTCGCCCGCAAGCTGGGCGCGGTGCCGAACCGCATCTCGATTGAAGGCCATACGGACGCGAAGCCATTTTCCAGCGACAAGATCTATTCAAACTGGGAGCTCTCAGTAGACCGCGCCAACGCCGCGCGGCGGCTGATGCAGGAGAGCGGTCTACGCGCCGACCAGGTGAACCAGGTGCGCGGCTATGCCGACCAGCACCTGCGCCTGCCGGCCAACCCGGCGGATCCATCGAATCGAAGGATTTCGCTCATAGTGCAGTATCTCGACGGACCTCGTCCGGCGGCGGGCGCGGCTGCGCCGCAAGATGGCCCACAGTAGTCGACGTCCGCACCAAAAATCCAGGGTGGTCGCGCGCGTCGATCAGTGAGTTCGTTTTCCAGGCGACACGGCTGTCTCCCGGCTCGGGCAAGGGCTCTGCTACACTGCGAGGCCTATGCAAGCTGCATCGCTCGCCGTCTTCCTGCTGTTCTCTGCCGTTGCTGCGTTCGCCCAGGGCTCGTCGGCCTCGCCACTTGCGCCTTACATCGCGGAAGACGCGCCCGTGCTGGTGCTGAACGAAGTGCGCCTGCTGGACGGAACGGGTGCGCCTGCGCGTGAGCACGTCCGCATTGATATTGCAC
>CAYQYM010000323.1:0-3173 GCA_964421715.1 uncultured Acidipila sp. | reverse complement strand
TCCGTGCTCAGCGCAATCTTCGCCTCGATTACCGCTTTGCGAATGGCCTGCACCGCCTCGGCGTTTGCGCGCAGGTCCGTTCCCATCTCGCCCTCGATGTCGTCGAGCGCAATGGCTATCAGCAGGTTATCGATGTCATCGCCGCCCAGGTGCGTGTCGCCGTTGGTTGCCACTACCTCGAAGATGCCGTCGTGCAGCTTTAAGAGGGAGATGTCAAAGGTGCCGCCGCCGAAGTCATACACGGCCACCAGTCCTTCCTTCTCGCGGTCCAGGCCATAGGCCAGCGCCGCGGCTGTGGGCTCATTTACTAGCCGCAGCACCTCGAGCCCCGCCATGCGCCCCGCGTCCTTGGTGGCCTGGCGCTGGGCGTCGTTGAAGTAGGCCGGCACCGTGATCACGGCCTTTGTCACCGCAGCGCCGAAGTAGCGCTCCGCGTTGCGCCGAAGCTGCCGCAGCACGTGGGCCGAAATCTCGGGAGGCGTGAACTCGCGCTCACCCAGGCGAATGCGCAACACCTCGCCAGGCTGGATGTCCTCCGCCAGCCGGAAGGGAAACAGCTTCAGCTCCTCGCGCACGTCTTCGAGCCCTCGGCCCATCAGCCGCTTTGCGGAGTAGACGACCCGCTCCGGCGAATGGATCAGCGCGTGGCGCGCCTTGCTGCCGACTGCAAACTCGCGGCCATCCGCACTCAGCGCCACCACCGAGGGCACAAGGTTCAGGCCATCCTCGCCGGGTATCACGACCGGCTCGGCACCCTGCATGTACGCCACAAGCGAGTTCGTTGTGCCGAGGTCGATGCCAACCACCCGAACCTGGTCTTCTGCCGCCATTAGAGCCTCTGCTCCGATCTCTCTGGCGCTCCCGCAAGAGCGTCGTTCACGTCCCGCACCAGGTTGCGCAGGTAGCGCCTGCGGTCCAGCAGTGCGGCCATCGCCTTCAGCGCATCCCTGCTCCCGGCCTCGTCCCACTGCGCCCGAAGCTCGCGCAGCCGCCCGTCGGCCTCCGCCAGCTTCGCCTCAAACTGCTGCCGCGCCGCCTCCAGGTCCGCCTTGAGCTGCGGATCGGCGTCGAGTGCCGCCGGGCCACCCAGGCGCATCTCCTCCAGTTGCATGTTCAGTTCGAAGACCTCGGCCAGCAGGTCCGGCGGGGTCTGCTTCTTCTCCCCGGCTGCTCTGTTTTCGTTGCCGGACGGCAGGCCTTCCAGCCGCAGCAGGTATTCGGTGCGCGCCACCGGATCTTTCAGCGTGCGGTAGGCATCGTTCAACAGCGACGTCTGTTCCAGCGCCTGCTGCTGTTCGTCCGCGCTCGCCTGCGCAAAGCGGTCAGGATGATATCTGCGGCTTAGCTTGTAGAACTCGCGTTCGAGCGCCGCTGTATCCAGCTCAAGCCTGCGCGGAAGATGAAAGACAGTGAAGTAGTCGGGAACCGCGGCCATCACGCCGAGAAGGACGAGCCGCAGCCACACGACTTCGTCGAGTTGGGATTGATGAAGTTGAAGCCGCGCCGCATCAGGGTCTCCTCGTAGTCCAGCACCATCCCGCTCAGGTAGAGAAACGACTTCGGGTCGATAAATACGCGGACATCCTCGAACTGAAAGATGCGGTCGCGGTCGCGCGGCTGCGTGTCAAAGCGGATGTTGTAGGATAGTCCGGAGCAGCCGCCGCCCTGTACGCCCAGGCGGAGCCCGCCCTCTGCCGGCGAGATGCCTTCCTTGGCCATTGCAGCGCGGATGCGCTCGATGGCGCGCGGCGTCACCTCGACGCCCTTCGGTGCCGGGGCCGTCTCCTCGTTCAACTTCGCCAATTGTGTGCTCATCCTCTTTGCCTCAAAAGAAAGAGTGGCCAGCAGTGCGGGCCGGCCACACGTCACGCTGCGACATCTGCAGGACTACTTCGCTGCTACCGCCTCAGCCGCTGCAGCCTCGGTCACGCCGTTTTTCTTCTTCCAATCGCCGATCGCGGCGCGAATCGCGTCCTCGGCCAGCACTGAGCAGTGAATCTTCACCGGCGGCAACGCCAGCTCCTTCACAATGTCAGTGTTCTTGATCTCCAGCGCCTCTGAGACCGTTTTACCCTTCACCCACTCGGTAGCGAGCGAGGAAGACGCGATGGCCGAGCCGCAGCCAAACGTCTTAAACTTCGCCTCTTCAATCACCTGCGTCTCCGGATTTACCCGGATCTGCAGCCGCATCACATCACCGCACTCCGGCGCGCCCACCAGGCCCGTGCCTACCTCGGTGCTGGCCTTGTCCAGCTGGCCCACGTTGCGCGGATTGTTATAGTGATCGATCACCTTGTCGCTGTATGCCATCGGAAAGCTCCTTCACAAATCGCATGGCCGGTCGCCCGGCGCTGATGTTCAAAAAAACCCTAGGCGTTATCGCCCGCAAATGCAGCCTTCAGGCCCGGTCCTAATGCGGCTGCCACTCGATCTTCGTCAGGTCGATGCCTTCCTTCACCATCTCGTAAAGCGGCGAGAGTTCGCGCAGCTTCTGCACCACGTCAATTACCTTGGCCGCCACGTAGTCCACCTCGGCCTCGGTGTTGAACCGCCCCAGGCCGAACCGGATTGAGCTGTGCGCCACGTCATCGCCCAGCCCCAGGGCCTTCAATACATACGATGGCTCAAGCGTGGCAGAGGTGCAGGCAGATCCGCTGGAAACAGCCACATCGTTGATGCCCATCAGCAGGCTCTCGCCTTCGACGTATACAAAGCTCATGTTTAGATTGTTGGGCAGCCGGTGCTCCCATGAGCCGTTCACGTGCACGTAGTCCAGCGCAGACTCGAGCTTCGACTTCAGCCGGTCCCGCAGCGCGGCAGTCTTCCTCGCCTCCTCGGCCATCTCCTCGCGGGCCAGTTCGCAGGCCTTGCCCAGGCCTACAATGCCTGGCACGTTCAGCGTTCCCGAGCGCATCCCGCGCTCGTGTCCGCCGCCGTTGATCTGTTCAGAGATCTGCACGCGCGGGTTGCGCCGCCGCACATACAGCGCGCCTACGCCCTTTGGCCCATAAATCTTGTGGCCGGACAGCGAGAGCAGGTCCACGTTCATCGCGTTCACGTCGACTGGGATCTTGCACGCCGCCTCCACCGCGTCCGTGTGCACGATGACGCCGCGCCCACGGCAGAGCTTACCGATCTCGGCGATGGGCTGAACACCACCGTATTCATTGTTG
>CAYQYM010000322.1:0-3175 GCA_964421715.1 uncultured Acidipila sp. | reverse complement strand
CTGTAAAACGGTGAGCCCGTCCGTCCAGCGAAGCTGGCAGTCAGTGATGGCCAGGTCGAAGTCGCGGCGGGTCAGCAGGTCTTGAAGCTGCGATTCGTTCGCGATCTCCCTGATGGTGACGGAATCCAGTGCCTGCTCAAGTTGCCGGTGGATGAGGGCTCGGTCCGCGGGACTGTCATCCATCAGAATGATCCTTAAGTGCTCACTCATGAGTTCTCGCGTGCCGTTTCTGTCTCGTCTCGGAATGCAGCTCTGGCGTGCGATTCGGCATCAGCTGACAAGAGTCAGGCTCACAAACGATGTTCAGCAGCAGATCTGGGCCGCATGCTTCACCAGCAGGCAGCAGTTAGCCCAGATCCATAGAAATCTATGATGTCTGCATCCTGTGCTGAGGATGTGAGCACGCCTCCGGAATGGCCTCGGCACATTGAAGCAGCAGCGGCAATGGATGGAAGTCGCGGTCAGCAAAGCGGCCCTCTTCGCACGGATTGCGGACCGCCTCGTAAAGACATCATCTGCGGAAAGCGCTGCAGCAACTACGCTTCGCGCTCAGGCGCTGATCGTTTGCTTCGGTGCGAGGACCGGGGAAGGCAGCACACTGTCGAAGACCTCCGTAAAGCGATCCGCGATGTGGCCGATGCGGAAGTGGTGCTCGGCATAGCTCCGGGCATTTCTGCCCATCTCCAGGCGCAGCGCCTCATCCAGCATGAGGCGGTCGGCGGCTGCTAAAAAGTCATCTGGGGACTGCGAGGAGACAACGAGCCCGGCCTTTGCCGTCTCGATCAGCCGCGCTGCCTCGTTCTCGCTGGGGCCGGCCATCAGCGTGGGCCTGCCCGTGCACAGGTAGGAGAGCGTCTTCGACGGAACGGCAAATGTGCCCGCGTCGGTGTCCAGAAGCGAGAGCAGCACGTCGGACGAGCCGAGGGTTTGCGACAGGATGGAATAGGGTTGGAATGGAAGTATCGTCAACACCTCCGGGCTGATATCTCTCGCGTTCTCGCGAAGCCAGTCTGCGCCGACTCCCTGGCTGACGACGGCCAGCCTGGCCCCGTACCCGCGGCTCTGGATATGGCGCGCCAGCTCCAGCAGCAGCTCCGGCCGATGCTTCATGCCGAGTGTGCCCGAATACATAAAGCAAAAGCGGTCAGCCACGCCATGTTCTCTGGCCCACGCATTGTCCTTGGCCGTGGGCACAACCTCACCCAGCGGAGCCCAGTTGCGAATGGTAAAGATCCTGGACCTGTCCAGCTTCCAGCGCTCCAGGTAGCTGGTAAAACCGGGCGCAATGCAAATGACGGCGTCCGAGGCGCGCAGCAGCCTGGCCTCCGTACGCTCATAGTAGAAGGAGCCAAGCGGGGCCAGCATCGGCGCCTTGCGGCGCAGCACAAAATGCACCGCGGTGCTGTAGATATCCTGCAGCCAGAAGACGAACTTTGCGTCCAGCTTGCTGGCGGCTCGCATCAGCAGCCGCTGCCCGTCGAGCGGCATGTTCGAGGAGAGGATCAGGTCCGGCCTGAAGGCTAGCGCACACCGCGCGGCCACCTCGCCATAGTCGATGTCCGCTCTTCGGCGGCTCAGCAAGCCGTGCTTCGAGAACGCGCGCTGAATGTGCAGGCCTTCCACCGTGAAGTTGGGAATGTCAGTGCCTGCTGTGCCGTCGCCCTTTGGCGTAGTGTGGTTGTCGGCAAAATAGACGTGGTGCACTACATGTCCGCGGCGCGCCAGCTCACGGCTAAGCTCAAGCTGAAAAGCATGTCCACAAAACTCGTTTACAAAGATTCGCATAAGGGTTCCTCGCGGTCTAGGTTGCTGGCTCGGTGTGACGTGGACGAATGGGCCGGGCCGGGTTGCCGACACAGAGCATGCCCGCCGGAACATCGCGGAAGCAGACGCTGCATGCACCCACCACTGCGCCGCGCCCCACGCGCACGCCGGGGCCGATGAAGACATGTGAGGCGACCCAGGCCTGCTCCTCCACCGTAATAGGCAGCGCGTAGATGTCAAACGAGGGCTTCTTGTAGTCGTGCGAGCCGGCGCTGAGGTACGAGTGCTGGCTCACGATGGCATCATTCCCGATAGTGATCGGCCCCAGCGTGTAGAGCGTCACATGGTCGCCTATCTGGGCGCGGTCGCCCAACTTGAGCTTCCAGGGATAGGTCACCGTCGCGCTGGGACGAATCTTCGCGCCCTCACCCACGGAGGCCCCAAAGCAGCGCAGCAGGAATCGACGCCAACCGTAGAGCACCTGCGGGGACCAGCGGAAGAGCGTGCCCTGCAAGGTCCACCAGAGCTGAACAAACCATGCGGGGCGTCCGCGAAATCCTGGCGGGATGCTGTACAGACGCAGGTCCTGGTAGACAGTCTGATCCACTTCGCTCGCGGGAACCTCAGCCAAGTCTTGTCTCTCTTTCGCCTACTTACCGGAAATCTTCCGGCCGATCGGACTTCCAGTCTTCAAAGGCGGCTTTGAGTGAATAGGCGTAAGGGTATTGCAGTTCGCGCAGACGCCGTGGCTCGATATTGGTGGACCGGAAGAGCTTGCGCACACGCACGGGTGAGAGCGGGTGCCGGATGGAGAACGGGCGCGCCACGGCATCCACCACGTGCGCCAGGCCCAGCAACGCCGGGCGCGGCATGCATAAGATAGGCCGCTTGCGTCCGGATACGCTTTGAATCGTAGTGACGAAGTCGTTCAGCGTGTTGGGCGGGTCCATCGAGAAGTTCAACAGTGTGTAGCGTTCCCCGGTGCGGTCCTGGTGATCCAGTCCGAATTGCATTACGCGGCAGAGCTCCTTTACGTAGCCGCCCGCCTTACGCGTATCGCGATTGCCCATGTAAACGAAGTAGCCCTTGACCACGCTGCGCACCAGGCGGGTTACGTTGCCGCCTTCGCCGGGTCCAAACACCACGCCGGGCCGCACGATCAGTAGTCGCCGGCGTTCGTCCGCCTGCTGCCAGCCCAGGTGGATCTTCTCCGCGACCAGCTTTGAGCCGCCATAGGGCGTTTCAGGCACGGGCAGCGATCCCTCATGCCGCACCTGCTCTGAAGGACCGTAGGGTGAGATGGAGCTCGTGAAGACGATGCGCTCGCACCCGGTCTTCGTGGCATAGTCGCAGACCTGCTCGGCCCCGAGAATGTTGGTTTCGTAGTACTCGTGCGCCTGGGGTCCGGGCT
>CAYQYM010000321.1:0-3191 GCA_964421715.1 uncultured Acidipila sp. | reverse complement strand
CTGCATACCGATCCGCTTGATCCATTGTGGTGCGTCCGAGGTGCGGCCGCTGTGGATGTCAAACGCAGCTCCCACGCCTACCATAAGCTTTACGGGCAACCGTCCGCTGTACTGCGCCATGAACCGCTCCTGCTTCGGCGTGCTCAGGCCGACCCACATCACGTCTGCCCGGGACTGCTCCAGCGCGGCAGCGAGCGCCTGCTCCTCCTGCGGATTCAGCGGGCGAAAAGGCGGCGTGTAGCAGCCAGCGACCTGCAGGCCGGGGTACCGCTGCTGCAAAACGGCGGCAAGCTGCTCCGCAACTCCGACCTGGCCGCCATAGAAGAAGTGACGATAGCCGCGCTCCAGTGAAAGCTGGCACATCTCCAGCATGTAGTCTGGGCCGTAGACGCGCCTCATCTCTTTACGGCCCTGCGCCCTCCCGACCCAGACGGTTGGCATGCCATCCGGTGTGGTCAGGAACGACCGGTTCTGAATTTCGCGAAAGAGTGCATCATCTTGGGCCTCGATGATGCCATGGACGCCGGTCACGCACACATACCCAGTGCCGCCCGCTTGCAGCAATCGGTCGCTGCAGGCAACCGCTGTTTTCATATCGATGGCGCTGACGCCAACACCAAGAACATTCACTCGCTTCGGTGATCCTTGCAGCATGCGTGACTTGAGATGCGAACAGAGCGCAAGCTGGCTGTATAGTGGTTGCACCTGAACGGATGCATACGCACATGTATAAGCAAGTTTTGCTGATTCTGCTCGCGCTCCCTGCTGCTTCCAGTGCTCTTGCGCAGAACGCCCCGCCTATCTCTATGGATGAGTTTTTAAGCGCAACCGAGCTTCGCGATGCGCAGCCTGCGCCCGATGCATCGAGCGTTGTGGTGGCGGCTCGGGCCCCTGACTGGCAAGGCCAGCGTTTTCGCAGCGACCTGTGGCTCTGGACGGCAGCGAGCGGCCGCACTGTTCCGCTGACGCAGTCTGGGCATGACAGCACGCCGCGCTACGCGCCCGATGGAAAGCACATCGCCTTCCTCTCAGACCGGCCCATCGGCGAGGAGAAGGATGCGGCGATGCGCGTCTGGATTCTGCCCCTGGCCGCAGGCGAACCCTTTCCGCTCTATACCGCGCGGCTGGACGTGCATAGTTTTAGCTGGTCGCCGGACAGCACACGGATTTTTATTGCCGTGCAGCAGCCGCTCACCAAAGAGCAGCGGGAGAGACAGCAGCAGGACTGGAGGGACGTCATCCGCTGGCGCGAGCAGGAGCGCGGCGACGTGATCTTCTCATTGGATGTGACACAGGCTATGGGCGAAGCAGCAGCCTCGCCGCTGCCCCACGCTCCCGCGCCTGAGGAGCTGGCACTTCCTCCTCACGCCGGCGTTCTCGGCCAGACAAGTCTTGCCGTTGAGGAACTGGTCCCCTCGCCGGATGGTCAGCAGATTGCCTTCAGCACCAGCTCCGTTTCGCGGCGGTTTGAGAACCCCTCCGAAGATGAGATTTATCTGCTGCCCGCAAATGGAGGCGAGCCGAAGGCGCTTACTCACAACGAGGCACTTGAGAGCGGCCTGCACTGGCAGCCGGATAGCAAAGCGCTTTTCTTCAACGTTGGCGCTGCGGCCGGTTCGCTGGAAGGCAAATACCGCGATGTGCAGGGCCGTCTGTACCGGCTTGATCTCGCCTCAGGCAAAGTGCAACGGCTCGGCACAGAATTTGAAGGCTCGTGGGAGGATTTCGCCGTCGCGCCGGATGGAAGTCTCATTGCGGCCGGGTTGAAGGGCATTACGCAGGAGCTCTACCGGGTGAGCGGGGATGACTTTTCGCCGCTGCAAGGTCCGGCCGGCACGATTCGGACTCCGCAGATCACGCGCGGCGGACAGGTGCTCTTCCTGCAATCAGAGATCAATAAGCCAACGCAGGCTTACCTTGCAGACGATGCGGCAAGTCTGCGGCAGGCACGCGTGCTGACCTCGTTTAATCCAGTGTTTGCGCAGCGCGCGCAGGTGACGTGGAAGCCTTACCGCTGGAAGTCCGACGACGGCGTCGAGGTGGAGGGCGTTCTCATCTATCCGCCGGGCAAAGCCGGTGACCGGCATCTGCCAATGTTTACGCTGATTCATGGCGGCCCGGCGGACGCTGACGGCGACCGCTTTGGCGCGGACTGGTATGACTGGGCCTGCCTGGCTGCCGCTCGTGGGTGGCTCGTCTTTCGGCCAAACTATCGCGGCTCCAGCGGATACGGCGACGCCTTCGAACTCACCATCTCTCCCGAAATCGTATCCCGGCCAGGCAAGGACATCCTGGCGGGGGTGGACGCGCTGGTGAAGGATGGCACGGCCGACCCCGATCACCTGGCCGTAGGCGGCTATAGCTACGGCGGTTACATGACGGACTGGCTCATCACGCAGACCACTCGCTTCAAGGCGGCGGTGACCGGCGCGGGAGCAATCGAGAACGCCACGAACTGGGGCTACGACGATGAGAGCTATGACGATGCCTGGTACCTGGGGGGCACGCCATGGGAGCAGCCGAAGACGTATCAGAACGAGGCGGCGCTCTTCCAGATCGACAAGGTTCGCACGCCGACGCATATCGTCTCAGGCGCGGCGGACATCCGCGTCAGCTTTTTCGAAGACATCCTGCTGGAACGCGCACTCGAAAAGCTGAGGGTGCCGCACACGTTGCTGCTGTTCCCCGGCGAAAACCATCCGCTCGAAAAGAATCCGTGGCACGGCTACATCAAGGTACGCGAGGAGCTGCAGTGGCTGGAGAAGTACGGCCGGTAGCGGCCCGCGTCTACCGGCCGGCGCTGATGCTAGTGGGCGGACGCTTTGAACAGGACCTGTCCCTGGCAGTGGACGAAAACGGGACCATCACCGCCATCTCTCGAGATCCGGTTCAGGCCCTTGAACTAACGGAGCTGCCAGGCCGCGCTCTCCTGCCCGGCATGGTAGATGTGCATTCGCATAGCTTTCAGCGTTCCATTCGCGGCAAGGTGGAATCGCGCAAGCGCAATGGCCCGGACTTCTGGTCCTGGCGCGAGACCATGTATCACTGCGCACTGCGGCTATCGCCGGAGGATGTATACAGCGTTGCGCGGATGGCATTTCTCGAGATGCTGCTCGCCGGCATCACGACTGTCGGCGAGTTCCACTACCTGCATCGCGCCCCGGATGGCTCGGCCTACAGCGACCCCAACC
>CAYQYM010000320.1:0-3194 GCA_964421715.1 uncultured Acidipila sp. | reverse complement strand
GCCAAAGGCCGAGGTCACTACCCGCTGCCCGCTCTGGGGCGAGAAAACCTGGTAGCCTGCGTGGCCTGGGCCGAGCAGCCCCTCCACGTAAGGCCGGTAGCGCGGCGAGCGGTGCACCAGCCGCAGCCCCAGCAGGCCCGTGTAAATGTGAATGTTCGAGTTCCACCTGTTCGCCGTCAGCCGCCCGGTGTAAGCGAAGAGTCCCCCGCGCGCTAAGTCGGCGCCCACGGTTCCGCCCATCACCCAGCCTGCGCCCTGGCCTGGCCGGTCAAAATTGAACTGGCCGAACACGTTGGCCGTGCGCGGCGCTCCGGTAGCGGCCGGAGCCGACTGCGCGTGAGCAGCGACAGAGACAACAAGCATAAAGCTGGGAAGAAGAAAGCGAAGCAGTATCTTCATCGTACCGAGTGCTTGTGATGCAGGTTCTTCCTATCGAGCTTTCCGCCAGCTAACCAAATCGCTTCTAAGCTGCTCAAAATACGAATACAAGGAGAGCCTCCATGCCGAATACCCTGGGTGTCATTTCGCTGTTCGTCGTCTTCTTTGCCGTCGCCCTCGCCTGGGCTACGCATGGTCACACGGCCGATGCTCATGGCCAGATGGAGGACCCCGCACACTCCGGGCCACCGCCCGCGCACGGAGAGTAAGATGACCTAGCATGTCTCCGCGCAAATGCCTGTCCTGTCTCGCTCTAGCCGCGCTGTCCCTCCCCGGAGCCGCGGCCTTTGCCCAGGCCCACAGCGCGGCCAGTCCGCCACCTCCGGGTATCCAGGCGCGCCTCTGCAAGGACCGCCCTGTTCCGCAGTTCACGAATGTCACTGCGCAATCCGGCATTCGCTTTACGCACGTCGCCGCTCCCGAGAAGAAGTACATCGTCGAGTCTATGAGCGGCGGCGTCATCGTTATTGATTTCGATCGCGACGGCTGGCCCGACCTCTACTTCACGAACGCGCCCACTGTCGAGATGGCCCTCAAGGGACAGAGGGCGCCCGGCGCACTCTACCGCAATAAGCACGACGGCACCTTCACCGATGTCACTGCCCGCGCCGGCATCGGCGCGCCCTGCTCCGCCATGGGGGGCGCCGTGGGCGACTACAACAACGACGGCTGGCCCGACCTCTACGTCACCTGCCTCGGCGGCAACGTCCTTTATCGTAACAACGGCGACGGCACCTTCCAGGACGTCACCGCGAAGGCCGGCCTCGCCGATGGACGCTGGTCCACCGGCGCCGCCTTCGGCGATTACGACGGTGACGGCAACGTCGACCTGATGGTCGCCAACTACGTCGATTTCAAGCTCACCGACCTGCCCGGCTTTGGCAAAAGTCCCACCTGCAAATATCGCGGGCTCGACGTGCAATGCGGCCCCCGCGGCCTCCGGGGCGCCGGCGACGCCCTCTACCACAACAACGGCGACGGCACCTTTACCGACGTCTCGAAGTCGGCCGGCGTTGATGACCCAGGCGGCTACTACGGCCTCGGCGTCGTCTGGTCGGACTTCGACAACAAGGGCCGCCCGGACATCTACGTCGCCAACGACTCCACGCCTAACTTCCTCTACCGCAATGATGGCAGCGGCAGGTTCACCGAGGTTGGTCTCGAATCCGGCACCGCGGTGAGCGCCGACGGCTCAGAGCAGGGATCGATGGGCATCGCCGTCGCCGACTACGACCACTCCGGCCGGTTCTCGCTTTACGTCACCAACTTCGCGGACGAAGACAACGCCCTTTACCGGAACATGGGCAGGTACGACTTCCGCGACGTTTCCTATGAGGCGGGTGTTGCCCTGCCCACGCTGCCCTGGGTCAAGTGGGGAGACGCCTTTGCCGACTTCGATAACGATGGCTGGGCTGACCTCATCGCCGTCAACGGCCAGGTCTACCCGCAGGTAGACCAGTTGCCCTCCGGCGCGCGCTACCGCCAGCCTAAAAACTTCTTCCTCAACCAGCGCGATGGCACCTTCTGTGATGCGCGCGAGCAGGCCGGTGCCGCGCTTGCAGAGCCGCGCGTGAGCCGCGGCCTCGCCGTCGCGGATCTCGACAACGACGGCAACGTCGACGTCATCGTCGGCGACCTCGATGGCTCGCCCATGGTGCTCCACAACAGCGGCGTTCTGGCCTCCCCCGCCGCCAAACCTCCGCACTGGATAAGCCTCGAGCTTGCAGGCACCGCCAGCAACCGCCTCGCGCTGGGCGCACGCGTCACCCTCACCGCCGGCGGCGTCACGCAGACCGACGAGGTCCGCAGCGGCGGCAGCTACCTTTCGCAAAGCGACCTACGCCTGCACTTCGGCCTCGGACCGGCGGCAAAGGTGGACACAGTCGAGATCCGCTGGCCCTCGGGCAGGACCGAGAAGCTGTCCGGCCTCGTTGCGGATCATTTCTATGCCGTCCTCGAGGGCGGCGGCATAGTTCCGGCGGAGAAGATACGCTCCGCCAGCCCCGCCGGCCACACGACCAAGTAGCGGAGCCCGCAGCGCACGCGGCGGTTCCTGGTTATCGATGCAGATGCCCACGCTCCATCCTGCACGGAATAGATATCCTTATCACGGCTCTGGATCTCGGTGAATTGTCAAAGTTATCTGGTTGAAAAATAGGTAACTTATACTGCTTTCGCAGGCTCGGCTCACCATGACACCTCCGCGAGGTACGTTTTTTAGCCCGAAGCAGAATTTTGGAGTAATCTCTTGACAACCATCTCGCGGTACGCGCCTAATAAACGCGCGGTGAAAACCGCCTGTTTACTAAAATCAAGCTCAAACATTTTACCGCTTGCTAGCATGGGTGGAACGGCGCCGGGATTGAAAATGCAGGCAGGAAATCGGGCCAGGGCAGCGGTAAACCGGCTTCAATGGCATGTGTAGACAACTGATCACTTCATAGGTACCGCCAAGCAGCGGCCCGAACGGGTGGTCTTTACGGTAAGGCTTCATCTCTCAGGAGGCATCGGAACACCATGAATCGACTCAAGCGCTGTCTGGCGCTCGGCGGCATAGCAGCAGGCCTGCTCGTCGCTCCTCTCTTCGCTCAGACCACGAGCGGCACCATTAGCGGCACTGTTACGGACTCCAGCGGCGCCGTGCTGCCCAACGTCCAGGTCGTCGTCACCGACAATGGCACTCAGCAGTCGCATACTGTCACCACCAACGATCAGGGCGGCTACACTGTCACCAACCTTTATGAGGGTACCTACAC
>CAYQYM010000319.1:0-3195 GCA_964421715.1 uncultured Acidipila sp. | reverse complement strand
TGTTAGAAGCACGCTAGGCGTATTTGTAACCGTTGCTGACGCGTGTATGCCGGCGAGCCGCAGAATTCGACGGGACTCACCCATGAAGCCGCGCCTGAAGCAGGCGGGAAAGCAGTCGTCATGATTCAACTCAGGGATATCGAACGCAGCTATAAAACCGGCGCGGGGCAGACCTGGGTGCTGCGCCGCATCCAGCTCGACATCCGCGAGGGCGAGTTCCTCACCATCATGGGCCCGTCCGGGGCAGGCAAGTCATCGCTCCTTAACGTGCTCGCGCTGCTCGACGACCAGTGGACGGGCGAGTACTGGTTCCGCGACGAGGCCGTGCACCGGCTGAACCGCAGGCAGCGTGCCGAACTCGCCAGGAAGTACATCGGCATGGTCTTCCAGAGCTACCATCTGCTGGACGATCTCACCGTCGCCGAGAATATCGACCTGCCGCTCAGCTACAAAGACATTCCGCGCAAGCAGCGGCAGGCGCTCGTGGCCGATACGCTGGACCGCTTTAACATCGTGGGCAAAAAGGATCTCTTCCCGTCGCAGCTCTCCGGCGGACAGCAGCAGCTTGTGGGCATCGCCCGCGCGGTCATCCACAAGCCGGCCCTGCTGCTTGCCGACGAGCCCACCGGCAACCTTCACTCCAGCCAGGCAAAAGAGATCATGGAGCTGTTTTGCGAGCTGAACCAGCAGGGAGCGACGATCGTGCAGGTCACGCACTCTGACGCAAACGCGGCTTACGGCACGCGCGTGATCGAGGTGCGGGACGGCTGGATGACCCGCGATACGGCCCACCCGGAGCTCGCCGGCAGGGTGGGCGCATCGTGATCAGGCGCACGCTGGCCGCACTTCTCGGCGCAACATTTACAGCAGCCAGCCTGGCGGCGCAGGTCCCGGCTCCTCAATCGCCGGTTCAGCAGCCGGCGCAGACGCCCGATGCTCCCCGGCCTGCTGCCGCGCCTGCAAGCCTGGCGCAGCAGGCCCGGGCCGAACAGCGCGCTCTCACCTCGCCGCGGGCCTTCCGGGTTGCGCTGCCGCACTCGCACAATCCCTTCGCGCCTTACATGGCCAGCGATGTGCCACCGCTCGACCTGCGCAACTCGCCGCGTCTGCAATCCCTGGTGCATAGCGGCAAGCTCTACCTCTCGCTTAACGACGCGCTCGCGCTGGCGCTGGAAAACAATCTAGATCTCGCCTACTTCAGTTACAACCTGCCCATAGCGGAGACTGACCTGGCCCGCACCAGGGCGGGCGGACAGGCCAATGGCGTTAACGTGAGTGTGCAGCAGGGCACGCCAGGCGGCAACGGTTCCAGCTTCAGCGCCGGTTCCACCAGCGGCGGCGCGGGCTCGGCCAACTCCAGCTCAAACGGCAGCAGCACCACCGCCGGCGGCGCCGGGGGGCTGGTCACTTCCACGCTGGGCGCCGGCACACAGGTTCGTCCGTTTGACCCGGTCATCTACGCGCAGTCCTATACAGACCACAAAACGCAGCAGCTCACGAATGCGGTCACTACTGGCGTGCCCGTCTACCAGCAGAATACGATTTACGCCACCAGCCAATACCTGCAGTACTTTCCGCTCGGCACATCGATCCAGGCCTACTACACCGGGCTGCGGCAGACCAAGAACAGCATCTTCAACGCAACCAACCCGACGCTTGAGTCAAGCTTTCAGTTCTTCATCTTCCAGCCGCTGCTCGCAGGCTTCGGTCTCGGCACGAATACCCGCTACATCCACATCGCAAAAAATAACAAGACGCTCACAGACCTCGGCTTCCAGTCGCAGGTCATCGCCACCATCACCCAGGTCGAGAACATCTACTGGGATCTCGTGAACGCCTACGAGGACGAGCAGGTCCGCGAACGCTCGCTCGCCTTTGCGCAGAAGACGCTTGAGGACGACCGCAAGCAGCTTGAGCTTCAGGCCATCCCTGCCATGCAGGTGGTGAAGGACGAGGCCGACGTGGCCACGCGCGAGGGAGACCTGACCGTGGCACGCGCCACCCTCAAGCTGAACGAGCTCTACATGAAGAACGTGCTTACCAAGACGGTCGAAGACGCCGCGCTCGAGGACATGCCGGTCATTCCGCTGGACCGCGCAGGGAGGCCGGATGACAACGCCGACGCGCCGGTGCAGACCCTCATTGCAGAAGCTGAGAAGAACCGCCCCGACGTAGCGATGGACCAGATCGCCATGGAGATCGCCAGGATCAGCCTTCGTACCATCAGGAACGAGCTGCTGCCCACCTTCAATCTCTACGGCGAATATGCAGGCGTCGGCTACGGAGGTGTGCCGAATCCGCTCTGCGCAGGCTCGGGCAACTGCCCGGCCGCGGGCCTGGCCAGGGGGTTCGGCGGTGCCTTCCAGAACACCTTTAATTACACCTCACCGGAGTACCAGGTAGGCTTTGAGCTGCAGATCACGCTGCGTAATCGCATCGCCAAGGCAGACCAGTTCCGGTCCACGCTTGAGTTTCGCCAGCGCGAGCTGCAGTTTGAAGAGCAGAAGAAGAACATCCGCTTCGACGTGCGCAACTCGCAGTTTGCCCTGCAGCAGGCGCGCGCGCATGTAGAAGCCGCCCGCAAGGCGCGCGACCTTGCGCAGAAAACCTTCAACATCACGCAGCAGGAGCAGCAGCTCGGGGCCAGATCCAGCTTCGACACGCTCTCGGCGGATCACGATCTCGCCGTCGCCGAATCGGCGCTGGTGGCCGCGCAGACCACTTATGAGAAAGCCAAGGTTGACATCGACCGCGCAGTCGGCACAACACTGGCGCATAGCGGCATTTCCATCGACGACGCGCGCACCGGAGTCGTGACCCATTTACCCTGAGCCGAGTAGGATCGTGCCCATGCCCACCCAAGCCGCGAAGAACGTCTGCCGCGTGCTGGTCGCCGACGACCAGCCGCACATCATCGAGGCGCTGGACCTGCTGCTCACGCCGGAGGGCTTCGCCGTGGAGGCGGCCGGCTCGCCCCGCGCCGTCACAGAGATGTTGCGCTCGGGCAGCTTCGATGCGCTGCTCATCGACCTGAATTACACGCGCGACACCACCTCGGGCCAGGAGGGGCTGGACCTGCTGCAGCAGGTGCGCACCATAGACAGCCAGGTGCCGGTCATTGTGATGACGGCGTGGCCCAACGTCGAGCTTGCGGTCGAGGCGATGCGCCGCGGCGCGCAGGACTTTATCCAGAAG
>CAYQYM010000318.1:0-3196 GCA_964421715.1 uncultured Acidipila sp. | reverse complement strand
GGATAGTGTACCGACGTGGGCACACCGGCTTTAGCTATCTCCTTCTGCACCCTGTCCCGCTCATCTACCGCAATCGTGTACTGCGCGTAGGGGCTGGTGCAGCCGGGCAGCACACGCGGCGTCTCGACCGCATCTGCCAGCAGCGCTTCGTAGCGCGCTGCCGCATTCTGTCGCCCTTTCAGCTCATCATCAAAGGCGGCCAGCTTGGCTAGCAGAATCGCTGCCTGGATCGTGTCGAGCCTGCCGTTGACGCCGATGCGGGTATGGTGATAGCGAGAGGGCTGCCCATGGTTGCGTAGTTCGCGCATCGCGGCCGCCAGCGCATCGTCATTCGTGAAGCAGGCACCGCCGTCGCCGTAGGCGCCCAGCGGCTTGGAAGGGAAGAAGCTGGTGCAGCCGATCGTACTTAGGCCGCCGCTCTGCCGGCCCTTGTAGGAGGCGCCAAAACTCTGCGCCGCATCCTCGATCACTGGAATGCCATATCGGTTCGCGATAGCGTTGATGGTATCGAACTCGGCGGGGTGGCCGTACAGGCTGACCGGCAGTATGGCCCGGGTGCCAGGCGAGATTGCCGCCTCGAGCAGTGCCGGGTCCATGTTGTAAGTCACGGGGTCGATGTCGATGAATGTGGGCGTCGCGCCCAGCAGGGTAACCATCTCGCCCGTGGCAAAGAACGTGAACGGCGAGGTGAGGACCTCGTCGCCCGGCCCCACTCCGACTGCCAGCATGGCTATCAGCAGCGCATCTGTGCCGCTGGCGCAGGTGATGCAGTGCTTTGTGCCCACTCGCGTCGCCAGCGCGGCTTCCAGCTCTGCCACCTCAGGCCCAAGAATGTACTTGCCATGATCGAGCACGCGGTGAATGCGGTTGTCAATCTCCTGCTTCAGGTGCCGGTACTGGGCTTTGAGATCGATAAACTCCATGGCACCTATTGTCGCTCATCGCCCACGCTGCCGCGTGTGGCAGAGGCACGCTCGGAGCTCAGCTTGTCGAGCTCACGGTAAATCTGCTCATTGCGCAGAATGGCCTGCACATACTCGCGGGTCTCCGTAAAAGGTATAGATTCCACAAACTCGTCCATGCCGCGGTAGGTTCCCGCCCCGCGCCAGTCCGCCACGCGATCGTCGCCCGCATTGTAGGCGGCGAAGGCGTACTCGGGCCGTCCGTCGAACTTCTCGAGCGTTCGCTTGAGATAAAGCGTGCCGAGCTGGATGTTAACCGCCGGGTTCAGCAGATCGCTCGCGCTGAATCGCTTGATGCCCTCTTGTTTTGCCATGGTCTTGCCCACCGAGGGCAGCAGTTGCATCAAGCCATAGGCGCTCTTATTGGAGATCGCGCCCGGGTTGAACTCCGTCTCCTGGCGGATAAGCGACGCCACCATGTAGGGGTCCAGCCCGTTGCGCTCTGATTGCGCCTTGATCTCAGGCCAGTAAGCCTGCGGAAACAGGATGCGCCAATAGCCGAGCGGCAGTGCCTCGAGCGGAGCCGCCGTGTAGAAGGGCACGGCGCGTTTCATGAGCCGCATCGCGCGCCAGTTCTCCCCATAGGAGGCGTAAATCTCCGCCTCGGCCAGTGCGCCCCACTCGCGGCTGCCCTCCGCCGCCTGGATCTCCGGCGCAATATATTCATTCAATCCCGCGTTCGCCAGCAGCTTTGCCTTCACCACGTGCGGGTCATCTTCCGGCACCACGTCCGTCAACTCGGGAATCGTCTCCGGCTGCATCTGGTCGAGTGACGCCAGCCTGGCCGGCGCGCTGCCGCGCATCTCCTCAAGCCGCTGCTGGGCCAGCTCGGCATAATAGTAGTGCTGGTAGAGCCGCACGACTGTACGGAAGTACTCCGCTGCCAGGTCAGGCCGGTGCTCCTGGTCAAGATAGAGCCGCCCGCGCCAGTAGAGCGCCGCCGGCATCTCCTTGCCGCCAGGGTAGGCGGCGATCTGCTCGTCGAAGAGCCTGGCCGCGTCGGAATACTGCCCGAGCCTGTAGTTCAGCCATGCTGCCCTCCAGTGGCTGCTCGGCGCGTAGTTCGAGCAGCCCGCCGCGGGTACCGGCTCGCAGGAGCGCGGGAAGCGCTTCGCGAGGTCGCTGTAGTAGCCGATCGCCTGCGGGTAATCCTTTCGCAGCAGGTACATATTGCCGCTGGAATAAAGCGCTTCGGCCAGCCACGGGCTCTGAGGGAAGCGTTGCCGAAGCTGGTCTAGCAGTGCGCGCTGCTGGTCGCCGTCATCCTTGCTGCGCGCCAGCTCCATCAGCAGGTAAAGCCTGCGTGCCCCGGCTTCATCGTTTGTGTCGGGAACGCGGTCGAGCGCAGCCTTGCTCAGCGTCTTCTGCTTGTAATCGCAGGCTGCAGCCGCAACCAGCAGATCATTGCGCTGCGCATCACTCACTCCTGGATCAGCCGCAAGCGCGCGGTATTCTTCGCCTGCCTCGCCAAGGCGGTTTCCCCGGTACAGCGCGTCGGCATGCGCCTTGCGCTCGGCAACGCTGAGCGTGCCCTGCACAAGCGGCCTTGCCTGGCTCGCCTCCTGGCTCAGCGGGTAGTTCAGGTAGACACGACGGAAGAGTGGCCCCGCCAGGTCAGGCTGTCCGGCCATCTGCTCGGCGCGCGCAAGGGCAAGCTGGTAGTCCGCTTTATTCGCCAGCGGCTGCCCCTTCTGCGCGTTCAGCACCCGTAGCGCTGCCTGCGGGTCGCCCTGCTGCAGGAAGAGATTAGCCTGCAGCACGGGGATGCTGTCCACGAAGATGCTGTCAGGATGCTTCTGCACAAAGGTGCTCAACACCTGCTCAGCCTGCGGAAGGCTGTTCGCCTGCAACTCGGCCTGCGCCGTCAGGTAGTCGGCGTAGTCGTCCAGCGCTTTGCCCTGGACGTTTGCCCCGTGAAAGGCGCTCACTGCTTCAGGAAATCTGTGGTCCAGCAGATAGGCATGGCCTAGCGCTAGATAAGCTGCGGCGGCCGCCTCACCCGTGTGCGTGTGCGCATAGGCTGACACGCCCGCGTAAGCCGCGGGACTGCGCATCTGCGCAAGCTGCTGCGCCATGGGCCTCAGTTGCGACGACGCGACAAAGGCCCGCTGCAGCCGGGCGCTGCGCGCCTTTGCCCTGGCCGAAAGCACGTGCCGCCTGCGCGGCCTCCGGTGAGCTGACGCACTTCCCGCTGTCTGCTTCTTTGTAATAAAGGCGGCGGCCTGGTTCGGGGC
>CAYQYM010000317.1:0-3201 GCA_964421715.1 uncultured Acidipila sp. | reverse complement strand
ATCTGCTCTTCCGAAAACCGGCTCTTCTTCATCGCTGTCCTCTCTTGAACTCTACGAGAAAACTCCAGCTTCAAATGGCAGAGTTTTCCGGGAGCAGGTCACTTTGCTGCTGCATTTCGGATTTCCTGGCTCCGTACCTATAGGCATACTCCCTCAATAGCGTTCTGGCTGGCAGATGCCAAACCGAGAGTCTCTGGAGTCTTGCAGGGGGAAGGGTTACCGCTCGGTGACGCCGAAGCGCTGCTTCATCTCTTCATACAGGAAACCGCGACCTGGCCGGTAGGGCTGCACCCATTCTCCGTCGATCACAAACTGCGGAATGGCCCGCTTGCCTACGTGTCGCAGAACCTCTTCGGCGGCGCCGGGCGTCTCCTCAATGTCAATCTCAGTGTAGGCAATCTTATGATGTTCGAGAAAGCGCTTGGCCTCCCGGCAGTCGCGGCACCATGCGGCGGAGTAGAGCAGCAGTTGCATCTCTTTATCATAAGACGCGTGAGACAATCCGGCTGTGCAGGCGGTGCTTGAATTCGAGAGTTGCACCAAGAGATTTGGCGAGATGACGGCGCTGGACGGCCTCACGCTGACTCTCAACCGTGGCGAGGTCCTGGGGTTTTTAGGCGCGAATGGCGCCGGCAAAACTACGGCAATCCACCTGGCGCTCGGTTTCCTTAGGCCGACAGGCGGAGGCGGACGGCTGCTGGGCCAACCATTCGGTACCAGCCGCGCGCGCGCAAAGCTCGGATTCCTGCCGGACAATCCGGTGTTTTTCCCTGGTAGCGCAATGGACGCGATGCTGCTCGCGGCGCGGTTGACCGACGTTTCGCCCACGCAGGCGCGGGAACGGGCAGCGCGCCTGCTTGAGCGGTTGCAGCTGGTGCCGGACGCCGACGCACGGAAGCTTTCGCGCGGTATGCAGCAGCGGCTGGCGCTCGCGCTGGCGTTGGTCGCAGAGCCGGAGCTGCTGGTGCTGGATGAACCTACCTCTGCACTGGACCCGCCGAGTGTGGCGCAGGTGCGCGAGCTGCTCCTCGAGGAGCGCAATGCAGGCCGCGGTATCTTCTTCAGCTCCCACCAGCTGGCGGAGGTTGAGCGCATATCGGACCGTATTGCCTTTCTCAGCCGGGGACGCCTGGTACGGCAGGGGTCGATAAAAGGGATGCTGGATCGTGTCGGTCGCGTCGAGCTGCGCTTTCGCGCGCTGCCGCTCGATGCACTGCTGCCGCTCAAGCCCAGTGAACATGTGGCGGGAGAGACCCTCTTTGAGGTGCCAGCCGAGCGCCAGCGCGAGGTCATGGAGCGGGCCTGGGCTGCGGGCGCGGAGCTGATCAGCGCCAACCCGCTGCGCCGTTCGCTCGAAGAGCTGTTCGACGATACGCTTGATACTGGGCAAGAGGTGCGCCGTGGGTAAGGTGTTCGCCATCACGGCGCGGCTGCTCTGGCGGAAGCGCTGGCTGTTCTTGCTGCTGCTGCTGTGGCCACCTGCGTTGGCGATGACTTTGCGCCTGGGCGGGGGTGCGCTGGAGCGCACAGACGTGGACACACTGCTCCAGCAGGAGTACTACTACGGGCTGGCGCTGGTCGCCTTCACGGGCAGTTCGATTCTTGGAGCGGAACAGGATTCCAGGCGGATCCTGGTCGTGCTGGCGCGTGCCGTGGGACGCACCGAGTACCTCGCGGCCGTGTGGCTGGCAGCGTGGTTACCCATGCTGCTTTACTGTGCGGGATTTCTGGCAGGATGGGCGATTCTGGAGGAGCCGTTCAGGCATGCGGGCGGCGCAGTATGGATGCTGCTGTCCGCCGGAGCAGGAACGTCTTCTGTAAGTGTCTTCTGGTCAGTGCTGCTGCGCCCTGCGTGGGCTGCCATTGTGACGGTCGCCATGGCAGCGCTGCTCTTTGCAGGCCCGCTGGCGGCGGGCCCGGGGTCCCTTGCATGGAATACAGTGGCGACGGGCGTTGCAGCGGCAGCCTTCGCGGCAGCCTCATCGATCTTCCGCCGCCGCGACCTTCAGCTCAATGACGGCTAGGCGCGGGCCGTGACGGCGGTGCGCCCGGGGGAGCGGTGTGTCCAGTGCCAGTTGCATTCCACATCGTCGTCCAGAGGGCCATGGCTGCGCCACGGGTGGTGCGCAGTGCCATCTCCGGTGCGATGCCGAGCGTGAGCGTGGTGGAGAGCGTGATCAGCAGTGCGAAAAGCAAGGGCACGGTGGGCCGCGGCACCTGGAGCACCGGGGCAGTTTCGCTCGGCCTGGTGTAGGCCGCGATGAGCAGCCGCAGGTAGTAGAAGGTGGCGATGCCGCTGTTCAGCAGGCCGAGGATGGCCAGCCACACCATGCCAGAGCGGATGGCGGCGGAGAAGACGTAAAACTTACCGAAGAAGCCACCGGTAAAGGGAATCCCGATGAGCGAGATAAGGAAAAAGCCAAGCGCTCCGCCCAGCAGCGGCGAGCGGTAGGCTAGTCCGCGATAGTCGTCGATAAGGGTGAGGCGATCCTCGTAGCCGCCGGCATGGCTGATGATGACGAAGACGCCCACATTCATGGCGGCGTAGCTGAGCGCGTAAAAGGCCGCGGCGGAGACGCCGTCTGCGCTGAGGGCGGTAAAGGCGACCAGCAGGTAACCCGCGTGGGCGATGGCGGAGTAGGCCAGCATGCGCTTAACATTGCGCTGGCGCAATGCGCCTAGATTGCCGATCGTCATCGAGAGCACGGCCATCCACCAGAGCAGCGGATGCCAGTGTGTGTAAAGCGCCGGGTAGGCGACGTAGACCAACCGCAGCAGCACGGCAAAAGCCGCCACTTTGGGCGCGGTGGACATGAGGCCGACGATGGGAGAGGGCGCACCCTCGTAGACGTCCGGTGTCCAGACGTGAAAGGGAGCCGCTGAGACCTTGAATCCGAGGCCGATCAGGATCATGCCAACGCCGACCAGCGCCAGCACCGGCGTCGCGCTGATGCGCAGCACGCCGGCGATGCCGTTAATAGCCGTTGTGCCGGTGGCGCCGAAGGTGAGCGCAATGCCGTAAAGGAAGAAGGCCGTGGCAAAGGAGCCGAGCAGGAAATACTTGATAGAGGCCTCGGTCCCCTTGGCTGATCGTTTGCGGAAACCGGCCATGATGTAGCTGGAGATGGACGAGATCTCGAGGCCGACGAAGACGAGCAGCCCGGCGAAGAGCAACAGCGCAAACTCGGTCTTCGAGCCGCT
>CAYQYM010000316.1:0-3207 GCA_964421715.1 uncultured Acidipila sp. | reverse complement strand
GTGCAATGCGCGCGACGCGGCGAATGCGCCGTGCGCGATCGGCCAGCAACTCGAGCTCGCCCTCACTTTCCACGTTGAAGATGCGGATGTTCGCCCTGAGTGCCAGGTCCATCTCCGCCGCCGTCTTGCCTACGCCGGAGAAAACGATGCGTGCTGCCGCGGCGCGGTTCACGCGCAGCACGCGCTGCAGCTCACCGCCGGAGACGATGTCAAAGCCGCCGCCGCGCTCGTCCACCATGCGCAGGATGGCCAGGTTTGAGTTCGCTTTCACGGAGTAGCAGACCAGGTGGTTCAACTGATCGAAGGCGTCAGTAAAGAGCTGCAGCCGCTCTGCGATCTGGTCGCCGGAGTACACGTAAAGAGGCGTGCCGTAGCGCTTCACAAGCTTCTCGATCGGCACCTTGCCGCAGTAGAGCGACGGCTGCGCGGGAGGGTAAAAGAATGGCCTGGTCTGGATCAAGCAGCCTCTTAGTAGTGGGAACTACCCAAAGCCTACCACCATAAAAACTGCGCCTCAGCGCGCCGGGTAATACGCACGCGAGCGCAGGCCGCGAACTCCCGCAACGACGCCATAAACCAGCAGCATCACCACAACCAGCGGCAGCACCAGCAGCAGCAATGGAAATACGACGGCTTCCTTTCGGATGCGGGCGTTGTCAGCCCGGTGCACGCGGCCGCCAAAGACGACGAGGTCGCCGTTGAGGTTCGCATCGTCGCCAAGGTCAACGCCGCCCAGGAAGGTCGCCACGTCTCCATGCACGGGTGCGTTCGCCTTTACTCCGCCGGCAAAGCTCACCACATCTCCATGCACGGGCCCTTCAATGTAGATCGAACAGAGAAAGCAGACAACGTCGTCGGCCTCCTCAGCCTGTGCAACATGGATGTCATTCAGGAATGAGACCCGGTCAGCCGACGCGTGAGCCCGAGTAGCAGACAGCACTCCGGTGGCAAGCAACAGGAAGCAGACAAATCTGCGTGTCATTGCGATCTCCTCATCTCAGTCCAGAACCGAGTCGACAAACCTTCGCAGCAGCACTCCGGTGCGCTCCGGCTGCTCCCATGGTGCGTAATGACCGGCATCTTCCAGCAGGTGAAACTCCGCGCCATACCCGCCGTTCCGGATAGACCGGGCCAGCAGCCGCATGTCCGCTGGCGTGCTGCTTTCGTCCTCTCCGCCTGCAATCACCAGCGTGGGAACGGTAATAGACCTTGCCGTCTGGACCGAGTCCGGTCGTGAGGCGAGACCCTGCTGTATGGCGAGGATGGCCCCAGCCGAGCAGCTCTGCATCATGGCGCGCGCCTCTGCCGCCTTGCCCGGCAGCCGCTTCTGCGTGCTCCCGCCGAGGAGGCTCAGGCTCATCGCCTCGAAGAATTCTGCCGTGCCGCGGTCGCGGACCAGCGCCATCCACTGGTCGCGCGTCTGCCGGTTGGCGTCTGTGTCCGCCTGCGGCTTGCTGCAGCAGAAGCCGAGCCCCTGCACACGCTGCGGTGCCCGGCGCCAGAGCTCGTAGAGTACGTAGCCGCCGACCGAGCATCCGATGAACACGGCCCGGGGTACGTCCAGTTCATCGAGCATCCGCAGCAGGTCTGAGCCAAGCTTCTCCATCGTGATCGCGCCCTCGCCCGACTCTGACTGCCCATGCCCGCGCAGGTCAGGCACTATGGTGCGATAGCGCCCACGCAGCGGTGCGGCCGCGGGCAGCCAAAAGCCGTGGTGCATCGGCGTCGGATGCAGCAGCACTACGTCGGCCCCGCTGCCCGCCACGTCTACAAACAGCCGCGCATCTCCCGAACGAAAAAACACGCTAGCTGCCTGCGGATGTGCCGCCGGCCGTGTAGCCCTGGGAGGGCGGCAGGGCCAGCGGCTCCTCCGGCATCACGATCCAGAAGACGATGTAGGCGATCAGCCCCGCACCGCTCGAAAAGATGGTGAGCAGCACGGTGATGACCCGGACCCAGACCACGTCCCAGCCATAATTGCGCGCGAGCCCCTGGCACACCCCCGCCACCATCCGCCCTTGGCGCGGCCGCACCATGCGCGTCGGCACCGGAGCGGCATAGCCACAGGTTGCGTACTGCGACGCGCCAGCCGCCACTCCACATGCGGAACAGAATCGCGCGTCCTCCGACATCGGCTTGCCGCAGCTTTTGCAGTAAAGCGCCATTTTTGTTTCCTTCCTGCTGTGACTTACTTCTCTTCCACTTCCACCGGTTACGATACGCCGCGGCTCCTGGTTCCCTGTAATTGAAGACGCACCCGGCGCGCACTACATTCTGCCATGGCCATCAGTGTCCGTTGTAAGCAGATTTCAGGTACTTCCTGGCCTGGTCGCCCTGCACTGTATCGCTGCCTGCGTCGAGCACCTGCTGGTACTCGCGCCGGGCCGCATCGCGGCTGCCCATCAGGTCGTAAGCCTGCCCGGCTGCCAGCAGGCAGCGCCGTTTCAGCTCCGGGCTGGTGGTAGGTTCTGTCGCAGCGGTGTGGTAAGCCGCAGCGGCCTCTGCATAGAGGTGCTGGCCGCGCAGGCTGTCGCCGAGTCCAAAGTAGGCCAGCTCAAGATGTGGCGAGTAGTAGTAGCCGGGCCGTCGCGCCGTGTCAATCACCTGGCGATAGGCAGCCACCGCCGCCATACCGGTGCCCGCATCCTTTTCCAGGTTGGCCAGCTCCAGTGCAAACAGGTAACCGCGGGGATAGTCCGCCACCAGTGACCGCGCAATCTGTTGTGCCTCGCCATACTTTGCCTCGCGGCGATAGAAGAGCATCAACTCCGTGCGCGCCTCGACGTTTGTAATCACGCCATGGACAGCGCAGTCGTGCAGCAGCTGCATGCCATGTGCGCGAGATCCGGTGATCCCCGCCAGCCCAATGAGCAGCTTGAAAGCCAGCGGGAGTGCGCCGATCACGTATTGATACGTTCCGACGACCAGCTTTGCATCCACGTAATTCGGATCGTGGTCCAGCACCTTCTGGTGGTCGCCCCGTGCACCAAGCGCCAGGTGCAGCGCGGAGGAAAAGCTCCGTTCCACCATCGCCACGTAGGTAGCCTCCAGACTGCGAGCCCAACCCCGCGCAAACAGGGCGTCCAGGTCATTGGAGTTGACCCTGAGCCGCGCGTCCGCCTGATCGGACGCCTTCTGTGCAAGCGCCCTCACCTGGTCACGCACGGGGAGGGCTTCCACAACGGTGTGCTTGCCGGTCAGGAATCC
>CAYQYM010000315.1:0-3212 GCA_964421715.1 uncultured Acidipila sp. | reverse complement strand
GAGCAGAACAATCTGGGCCAGGCGATTGCCACCTATCGCAAGATGGCCGAGCTTGGCGGTGAATACACCGAGCGCGCTTACCAAAACGAGGTAGACACCTACCGCGACGCGCACGAGTATGACAAGGCAACCGACATGGCGCGCGAGGCCGTCGAGAAGATGCCCGGCGACCGCACGGCGAAGCTGATGCTTGCCGGCCAACTGGCGGACACCGGCTCCTTCAGTGAGGCGGTGAGCATGGCCCGCTCCATGCTGAAGAATACGCCGGACGATCGCGAAGTGCTGGTTGCGCTGGCGCAGATGTACACACGGCAGCGGGACTGGAAGCAGGCCGGCGAGGCGCTCGACCAGGCCGAGCAGTACTCGACTAAAAAAGAAGACAAGCTGATCGTCTATTTTCTGCGGGGCGCGCTAGAAGAGCGGCAAAAGCACTATGACCAGGCCCAGACCGAGTTCAAGAAGGTGCTGGCCATCGATCCGAACAACAGCACGACACTGAACTACCTCGGGTATATGAACGCTGATCGCGGCGTCGACCTGAACCAGTCACTGCAGATGATTGAGAAAGCCGTGAAGCTGGACCCGCAAAACTACGCTTACCTGGACTCGCTGGGCTGGGCCTACTACAAGCTGGGCCAGTATGCGCTGGCGGAAGAGAACCTGGTGAAGGCAAGCGAACGCAATGCGGGCGACCCCACGGTCCACGACCACCTCGGCGACCTTTATGACAAGACGGGACGTCTGAAACTGGCTGCGTCGCAGTGGGAGCGCAGCCTGCACGAGTACGCGCGCAGCATAGCGGCCGATGCGGACCCGGCCGACGTGAGCAAGGTGCAGCACAAGCTGGACACGGCTCGCTTCCGCCTGGCGCGCGAGCAGGGCGGCCCTGGGGCCGCCAAGGCCAACTAAGCGCGAATGTACGGCAGTGACACCGTCCCGGCGCGGCCCCTGGAAAGCTGTGCCGTGGGTGCGTCCGAGCGTGAGCCGCTGACCGCACGCGAGCACCACGAACCCTCGCACGCCTACCGCGCCCCGTTTGCGCGGGACCGCGCCCGCATTATTCACGCGCGCGCCTTTCGCCGCCTTGCAGGCAAGACGCAGGTCTTCACGCATCGCTACTCCGACCACTTTCGCAGCCGCCTCACGCATACCATGGAGGTAGCCCAGATTGCGCGTACCATCGCCGGGACGCTGGGTCTCAACCAGGACCTCACCGAGGCGCTTGCGCTCGTCCACGACATCGGGCACCCTCCCTTCGGACATGCGGGCGAGCGCGCACTCGATGCCGCGATGCGCGAGGACGGCCTCAGCTTCGACCACAACCTGCACGCTCTGCGCATAGTGGAATACTTTGAGCGCCGCTACGTCGCGTTTCGCGGCCTGAACCTGACACTCGGCATCCGCGAGGGCATCATCAAACACTCGCGTGACTACAGCACAGCGGAGCATCCGGAGCTAGCACCGTACTTCCTCGATCAGCGGCCGCCGCTCGAGGCGCAGATTATCGATCTCGCCGACGAGATTGCCTACCTTACCGCGGACCTGGACGACGGGCTCGAAGCCGAGGCGCTTGCACTTGAAGACATTCGCGCGAACGTGCCGCAGCTTGAGCAGTTCTACCGCGAAATCCACGCCTCGCACGTGGGCGCGGCACCAAAGCTCATCTTCAACGAGGCACTCAAGCGCATACTGAATGCCATGGTAGGCGACCTGGTTGCGGAGACAGTCCGGCGGGTGGAGGCTGCGGCAGCTAAAACGCTGGCTGACGTGCGCAACAGGCGCGAGCGGCTGGTTGCGTTCTCGCCTGCAATGGAGACCCAGCGCCGCGAGACCAAGACGTATCTCTTCCACATGCTCTACAACTCGCCGGAGCTGCTGCGCGATCACGAAGAGGCCGAGCAGGTTGTGCGTGAGCTCTACCGGGCCTGGACGCGAAACCCGGCGCTGCTGCCGGCCTCGCATCGCGCGCTGGTGGAGGAGGACGGAGCGCCCCGTGTCGTAGCCGACTATCTCGCGGGCATGACGGACCCATACATCCTGAGTGCCTATGAGCAATGGCGCGAGAGCAGCGCCCCCCGGCTTAGCAGGCCATAAGCGCGGTGGGAGACTCCGCCCGGGCGCGTGCGTCGAAGAACTGCTGAACCGCATCGAGGATGGCGTCGCCCGTCTTCGATGCGTAGATGGATTTGCGCAGCAATGCGCCGCCTGCTACGCCATGCGTGAACCAGGAGGCGAACTGCTTCATCTTGCCCTGGGACTCGGGGTGACCTTCGTCGAGCAGCATCTGGAAGTAGGTGCGAATGATGCGGTAGCGATCCAGCTCCGTTGGCTGGTCATAGCGGCCGGTAGCTGTGTACTGCGCAATCTGGCGGAAGATCCATGGGTTCGCGGGAGCGGCGCGGCCGATCATCACCGCGTCACAGCCGGTCTCAGCCACCATCGCGGCCGCGTCTTCAGGCGTGCGCACATCACCGTTGCCGATGACGGGTATGCTGACCGCCTGCTTCACCTGCGCGATGTAGTTCCAGCGTGCCTGGCCGGAGTAGCCCTGCTCGCGGGTGCGGGCGTGCAGCGCCACTGCGTTCAGCCCGGAGCTCTCGGCCAGCTTCGCCAAGGGAAGGCAGATGATGTGGTTGTCATTCCAGCCGAGCCGGAACTTAACCGTAAAGGGAATGGAGACGGCGGCGCGCACCCGCTCAAAAATCGTGGCGATGAGCGGCAGGTCGCGCAGCAGCCCGCTGCCGCCATTGCAGCTCACAACGCGCTTTGCCGGGCAGCCTAGGTTCAGGTCCACCATGTCAAAGCCGGTATCTTCGATGATGCGTGCGGCTTCGGCCAGGGTCTCAGGATTCGAGCCGAAGATCTGTGCCGAGATCGGGTGCTCATCTTCGTAGAAGGTGAGGTATCGTCTGCGCTTGGATTCACGCATCCGCGCGAGCCCGTCGGCAGAGGTGAACTCGGTCATGATGAGACCGCAGCCAGACTGCTGGTTGGTGATCTCGGCCTCCACTGCCGCGCCGTCGGGCGCGGCCGCTGAACCCGACGCCGTGAAGACGCTGGCATTGCGGATAAACCGGCGAAAAACCGTATCCGTGACGCCGGCCATGGGGGCCAGAACAGTAGCTGGAGCAATCGGGACGGCGCCGATGCAGAAGCACGGCGGCACCGCTACCCCCTTCGGCATGGCGTGCTCGACCGGATTATCCCAAAGC
>CAYQYM010000314.1:0-3217 GCA_964421715.1 uncultured Acidipila sp. | reverse complement strand
ACCCTGACTACATACGGCGTGTAACTTTCAATGTTGCGCGCGTGAGTGGTGCAGCGCCGGGCATGCTGCAACTGGCGGTCCCGCTGGCCGCAGGCACCCCAGACGCAGGCATGAAGGTGCAGCCGATCACCGGGTTTGTGGACCGTGAAGGCGGCAGCTTTTACCAGGAGTGGTCCGCGCTGTTTGTGCTGGCAGGAACGCAGGGCGAGCGAGTGCTGCTGCACTATCCGCGGTTGCAGGCGCTTGGCTCCTCACAGGAGGAGCACACGGCGTTTGCTGCTCCTTTTGAGCGCGTCGATCTTGCAGGCAGCTTTCGAGCGCTGCCGGTAGTGGACGCGAACGATGGCCAGCAGGTGCTGTGCTTCCGTAGTTTCCTGCCCGGGCCAGCCATGCTGCCATAGCTTGCACCCAGCCGTGAAGGTTCGGAGGATGGCTTGAAGCTGACAATTGACAACTACGACGGGTTGGGAGCGGTGGACTATACGGGCGCGGTGGCCACAGCACCCGCGATGCGCATCGAGCGCACGCTCAATGCACCGGGGATCTGTTCTTTTGCGCTGATTCAGAACGGGCTCAGCACACCGCGCCGGCTGGCGCGCGTGGTGGTGTCCTCTGATAGCGGATCACCTCTCTTTACCGGCTACGTTGTGCGCGACCCGGCGCTTGCACTTGCGGGCGAGGGAATGAGCGGGCCGGCTTATCTGGCCGAGGTTTCGGCGGTGAGTGACGATCTGCTGCTGGATCTGCAGATGGTGCCGCAGACGCCTGCCGCTTATGGCGAGACCGTGGGGCAAGTCGCAGTGACGCTGACGCAAGGCACGGGCGGTTCGCGATTCAGCACAGCAGCGGCGGCTGGGCTGAAGACGGCCGTGGGCGAGTTTGCAGCCGAACATGGAGTGAGCTGGTCGAAGAATCTTGAACTGCTGGCAGATGCAACACGCAGCGCCTACACAGTGCAGGGCGGCACGCTTACCCTGGCGCCGGTGGGCACCACCGTTCACAGCCTGAGCGAGGAGGATGGCACGCTGCAGGTGAGCGCGCTTCAGGCTTCGCAGGCCAGGATGCTGGCAAATGATGTGACCGTCTGCGGAGAGGTGGAGGCCTCTGCTTACGTGACTGAGATCTTCCAGGGCGATGGCACAACGATGCTGTTTGACCTTGCCGAGGAACCGTTCACGCCAGCGGGGCCGGACACGAAGGCTTTGAACGACCAGTTTCAAGGGCCCACCGTCGATCCGCGCAAGTGGAACGTGCTCGACAACAGCTCGCATATAAGTGTGACCACCGCGGGGCTGACGGTGAGCGGTGGAAACGGCGTGGACGGCGGAAGCACGGTGAGCGCCCTGACGCAGCTTGAACTCTCCGGGGCGATGGTGCTCGAAGCCCAGAGCGTGATGTTCAACGGCGCGAGCCAGGGCGTGCTGCATGCGCTCTACAGCGGCGATGCGGTACTGGCTAACTGCGTGGCGGGCTTTGCCGTCAGCACGATTTCGGGGGCGAGTACGATTACGCCGGTGATTCACGGCGTGACGACCGGCGCGAGCTTTACGCCGGTTGCGTCGCACCAGTACACGCTGCGCCTGCGCTTCTCCACGTGGGACACCCAGCGCTTGCTCCAGACCTACCACGCCGTAGGAGATACGGGACTGGTGAGCTTTGGGGGGACAACGCTGGACTCAAATCTGAACCTGCTCCTCGAAGTGCAGGATACGACGGGAGGCGTGAACGGCAACGTCACTGTGCTTTACGACGGCCAGTATCCGAGCGCCCCGGCGGCAGGCAGTTACGTTTTACTGAATAGCTATGACCTGCAGTGCTCGATTGCGGCAGTGAATCTCGCGCATGCGGCGGCGGTGTGGGTTACCAGCACGCCGCCCGGCTCCGGAAGTGTGACTCGCAGGCTAGGCGCTGCTGCGCAGAAAGCGGACGCGCGACTTGAGTCCGCAGGGCGTCTGCGCTACTACCCGGCAAGCATTCCCGCACGCGGTGAGCTTGTCTACGTGAGCTATAGAACGCGCCGGAGGTCCGTGGCAAGGCTTTCCTCCAGTGCGCTGACGGCTCCGAGTGAAGGGCTTCCTGCCCAGGCTGCGTGGTCCGGCAGCGTAACGAGTCCGCGGGCGCGCAGTTCGCAGGATTGTGAAAATGCGGCCCAGGCACTGCTGGCGCTTTCCACCAGCAGGGCAGCGGCTTGGCAGGGCCGCTACACGGCATGGAACACAGATGTGTGGCCCGGAGACGTGCTGGCCGTGAGCGCGCCCTCTGCAGGTTTGCAGGCAATGCTGGTGGTGCGCAGCGTTACTGTCGAGCCGGGCCACAGCGCGCCGGAGCTCGTGAAGTACACTATCCAATTTGCCAATGACTGGGCTACGGACCTCGCCATGCGCCTGACGGAAACGGTGCCAGCGGATGCGTGGGTGCCACAGCAGGCGGCCGGTACAGTGATGGCGCTCCCAGGCATGCATGCCTTCAGCGTAACGGCGGTGACGGGCGGCAGAATCAGCGTAAACACCAATATCGATCCGCCTGCTGGCGGCGGGTTTGAAGTGCGGCGCCGCGACTGGGCCTTTGGGCCGGGCAGCGGCGGCGACCTGGTGCTGCGCAGCGCGATGTCCAGCTTCGACATTCCCCGCAGCGATGCGATGGAGCAGTACTACGTGCGCATGTACGACGGAGCAACACCACCGAACTACTCGCGTGTTTCGAGCGCAGTCTTCGTGAATGTCCCTTTGCAGTAGCTGCTCAACCGGGGCTGCGCACATATCTAAATAGAACCAAGCAAGGAGAAAACAATGGCAAATATCTTGATGGGCCTGGCGCATGGTATCGAGGTGGCGGCTGAAGATGTGCTGAAGTTTTTGAACGGGGCGCAGGCCGCGGTCAAGGCAGAGCCCCAGGTGGTAGCCGCGCTTGGCGTGCTGCTGGGTACCCTGGCGAAAACCGTGGAAGATGTAAGCAGCGTGGCGGCAAATCCGCTCAATATTACGCTGGACATCGCTACCGTCAACGACCTTCGGGCAGTGTGGCCTGCGCTGGTCGGCTTTGCACAGACACTCGGCATCAAGCTGTAGTTGCAGGTATGTCATGCCCCGCGCCCGGGTGCGAGGCGCGGGGCACGGACGCAAACCTCTATAATCGGCGCATATGACACACGCCCCACTGGTCGGAGTAATCATGGGCAGCAAGAGCGATTATGAAGTCCTGAAGCCTGCCCATGAGC
>CAYQYM010000313.1:0-3218 GCA_964421715.1 uncultured Acidipila sp. | reverse complement strand
ACCGGGCCCGCTATCATTGTCAGGAGGCCGATGGACAGGGTTGCTATGCTGCCACTCGGTGGGAGCATACCGCAGGCGGCCGGGTTGTGTCGCAATGGCAGCGTGCCCAACACCAATCCCGTTGTGGGGCCACGATGGTGAAGGCCACCGGCTGTGCTGACGTTTGCCTGTGGCGGATGTGGCAGCTAAACCAGGTTTGCTACTTTTTTCGCAACGCCCTGTGCCGACTCGGCCACATCTTCGTAGACGTCCTTGCCGCGCTGGATCACCTTCTCGGCGTGGGTGCCGAGCGTCTCTGCTGCGTCCTTGACGTATACGCTCGCATCTTCGTATCCGCGGCGAATCTGGCGGCGCGTCTTTGCCCCGCTCTGCGGCGCATAGATGAGCGCCACGGCTGCCCCGGCGGTTACCCCAACGGCAAACACTGCCCAGAACTTAAAAGTATTCATCGGTACGCTCCTTAACTCCGTTTTACCGGCTCAGTTTTCTTAGATTACGACTCAGGTTATGAAACTGTGACTCTGAGATACCAGAGACCGGCCCGGGGTTGCAGGATCTACTGTTTCCTGAGCACCGCGCTGCGCTCCTCCTCCGCCGTGATCTGACCTTCCAGCCGCTTCAGTTCCGTCGCCCTGTGGCAGCTCAGAGGCAGAGTAGTGAACAACCATGCGCCCGGCCAGCGCCCGCTCACTCGGGGCCCAGTGGCACATCTGCCAAGTCTATTCCGGGAGTGTTGTCCAGTTGCCAGCGCGCCGTTGCGGGTTCGGCCATCAGGTCTGCGCTGTTTTCCCGGCGGTCCTGGCGGGTGTAGCGTATTAGGCATGCGCCGCGCCCTCTGCATCCCCCTGCTGCTTTCGCTGTGCGCTGCGGCCCCCCCGCCGCTTGCGCATGCACAGTTCGCCCAGAAAGACCCACTGAACGACAAGGAAGTCGACGAGGTGCGGGAATCTGGCAACCAGCCCAATGAGCGCATCAAACTCTACCTCAAATACATCGAACAGCGTATCTCGTCCATTCGCGAGCTGCTGGCGCAGAAACATCCGGATGAAAACCGCCCCGCCGAGCTGCGCGACAAGCTGGAGGAGTTCACGCGGCTGGTGGACGAGCTGCAGGACAATCTCGACACCTACGCGCGCCAGAAAGCCGATGTACGTAAGGCACTGAAGGATCTGGTGCCGGCCAGCGTCAAGTGGAATGAGACCCTGAACAAGCCACCAGCAGACGCAACCTATGACTTCCCACGCAAGACTGCGCTGGACGCCGCGCAGAGCCTAAGCGACAGCGCCAGGCAGATGCAGCAGGAGCAGGAAAAATACTTTGCCGAGCACAAAGACGAGCGCAATAAGAACGGTGCCGGCCCACAGGACTGAATCCGGCCGGCAACGTGCCCTGCCACTTTAAGCCTCACGGTAAGCGCAAAGGGGTTCCAGCCCTGCGCTTCCATGCCCGGCTATTTGGGCCGTGCCACGCCGACCGCTTACACTTGGATGGATGATTCCTACCCTTGCATGGACCCCGAAGGGGGTACGCTTCCTCGACCAGACACGGCTTCCACTGGAAGAGACCTACGTGCTGGCCACCGGCTATCAACAGGTGGCCGAAGTGATTACGACGATGGTAGTGCGCGGGGCGCCGGCCATCGGCGTCTCCGCTGCCATGGGTCTGGCTCTGGGTGTAAAGCAGAGCCAGGCCGCGAGCCTGGCGGCGCTTACCGCGGATTTCGAAGAAATGTGCCGTGTGCTGGGAGCGACCCGGCCCACAGCTGTGAATCTGTTCTGGGCGATTGCGCGAATGAAGGAACGCTTTGCCATTGCCGCGGCGCAGCCAGACGCAACCGTCTGGACCGTGCGCACGGCGATGGCCGAAGAGGCGCAGCGGATGTATGACGAGGACATCGCGGCCTGCATGACGATGGGCGCGCATGGTGCCGAGCTGCTGCCCCGGGAGGGCGGCGTGCTCACGCACTGCAATGCCGGTGCGCTGGCAACCTGCGGCTATGGCACGGCGCTGGGCGTGGTGCGCGCGGCCGTGGAGCGTGGCCACAAGCTGCACGTCTATGCAGACGAGACACGGCCCTTTCTGCAGGGCGCGCGGCTCACCGCCTGGGAGCTGATGCACGATGGCATTCCGACGACAGTGCTTTGTGACAACATGGCCGCCTCGATGATGCGGCAGGGCAGGATTGACGCGGTGATCGTCGGCGCGGACCGCATCGCCGCCAACGGGGACGTGGCCAACAAGATCGGCACTTACGGCGTCGCCATCCTGGCGCGCGAGCACGGCATTCCGTTCTACGTTGCGGCGCCCTGGTCCACGGTAGACATGCAGACGCCTACCGGCGAAGGCATCCCAATTGAGCAGCGCGCCGCTACCGAGGTGACGCACAGCAACGGGCGGCAGATGACGCCACATGGAGTGGGAATCGAAAATCCCGCGTTCGATGTAACCCCGGCGAAATACGTAACCGCCGTTGTTACGGAACGTGGCGTACTGCGCGCGCCTTACACCGAGTCGCTGCAGGAGATGGACAGCGCGGGCGCAAGGCTGGTCACTCACGCAGGCTAGCGGCGTACAGACGCTCCGGAAACGGTGCCGGAGCGTCCGCGCTACTTGCTGTCTGCGGATGCGATGGCCTCGTCGAGCTCCGGCATTCCTGGCGCATCTTGCTCCGCGCCGGCCGCATCAGCCGCGTCCTGCATGCCGTCTTTGATGTCTGCCTTTGCACCGATCACCGGGAGTCGATAGCCGGTCTCGCTGGCCTCGGCGCAGCCGGCCTCCACTTGTGCCTGAAGTTGATCCAGCGTCAGCTGCTCGCTGAGGATCTGCGGCAGCCCCAGCCACCACAGGAGCTGCTCGTGCGGCTCCTTCACGAACCAGGTGGTGCCGCCTGCCTCGTGTACACCGAGCAGCCAGTGCACATCCGGCTCGGCCCAAAGGCTCTCTGAAATGCCAAAGAGCTTTGGCTCGGACGCATCCTGCGGCAGCAGCGAAAGGCGAACCCGCGCGGCAGCCCGCCAGCCATCTTCCCCGGCGAGACCAAACGGGGCCATGTCTCGCGCTGTGGCATGTCGCAGCCGGAGCTGGTCAAAGGCGGAGGTATCGTTCTTCCCTGCCCGCTGCTGAAGCTCCCGGGCACGCTACATCGCGCACGCAGACGACCAGCTCGCGGTCGCCGCACCTGCAGGCGCCTCGCTCCGCCACACGGGTCTCTCTCCCGG
>CAYQYM010000312.1:0-3236 GCA_964421715.1 uncultured Acidipila sp. | reverse complement strand
GCGCTACGCCGTTGCGCGGCGAAAATTTAACTCCGCCGCCTGGAACCGCTGGCCGCATGCGCTGGCGCACCGTGCGCCCGAAGCGCTGGCAGCCTTTGACCGCGAACATGCCGGCGAGCTTGCCGCAGAGCAGGCCATCCAGTTCGCCTTTGAGCAGCAGTGGCAGGCGCTGCGCGGCTACTGTGCTGAGCGCGAGATCCGCTTCATCGGCGATGTCGCCATCTTCGTCAGCTATGACAGTGCCGATGTCTGGACGCATCCCGAGGTCTTCGACCTCGATGAAGCACTCGCCCCGGTGCGCGTCTCAGGCGTGCCTCCGGACTACTTCAGCGCAACCGGACAGCGCTGGGGTAATCCACTCTATCGCTGGGACAAGATGGAGCAGGGCGGCTTTCAATGGTGGGTGGAGCGCATTCGCCGCGCACAGGTGCTCTATGACTTGATCCGGCTCGATCACTTCCGTGGTTTTGAGGCTTACTGGTCCATTCCCGCCGAAGACGACACAGCCGTGCATGGGGAATGGGTCAAGGCTCCCGGCGCAGCGCTCTTCCGCAAGCTGCGCGACTCGCTCGGTGAGCTTCCCTTCATCGCGGAAGATCTGGGGCTTATCACGCCCGAGGTCGATACGCTGCGCGAACAGTTCGCACTGCCCGGCATGCGCGTGTTGCAGTTCGGCTTTGCCGACCGCGGCGGGCATACCTATCTGCCGCATCGCTACGTCCGAAATGCCGTGGTGTATACCGGAACGCACGATAACGACACCACGCTGGGCTGGTGGCAGAACGGAGCCACCGGCGTTGAGCGCGAGGCCGTGATGACCTATCTTGAGCCCGGGCAGGACGGCGTGGTGTGGGCGCTGATTCGCGCCGCCGCCACCTCCGTCGCGGACATCTGCCTCTTTCCCTTGCAGGACGTGCTGGGGCTCGGCTCCGAGGCGAGGATGAACGTGCCGTCCAGCCCCACGGACAACTGGAGCTGGCGCTGCCCGGACGGCCTCTGGACGCCGCAGCTCGCCGGCAAGCTGGCCGCGCTCACCACTGTTACGGATCGCGACCGCTACGAGGTCGAAACTGCCCGAACGGAGCAGGCCTAAATTGCGCGCCTGGATCGCCGCGGCGCTTGCTGCCGCCAGCCTGCCTGGCGTGGCACCCTCGGCCTCAGCCCAGGCGGAGAAGCCGCGCGAATATGCCGTGCATCTGGATCCGGCCGCGACGCGCATCGACTGGCAGGTGGGCACCACGCTGCACACCGTGCACGGCACGTTTAAGCTCAAAGGCGGAGCGCTCACACTGAACACCGGGACCGGCGTGGCGCAGGGTGAAATTGTCGTGGATGCCACGAGCGGCCAGACCGGCAATAAACTACGCGACCAAAAGCTGCAGCACGAGGTGCTCGAAAGCCAGACCTATCCGGAGATCATCTTCCACCCGAGCCGCTTTTCGGGAGACCTGTCAGGCGGACAGCGCTCGCGCGTGACCCTGGATGGCACGTTTACGCTGCACGGGCGGGATCATCCGCTCTCACTGCAGATAGACGTAATACGGACGGGAAACAGTTTTATGGCGACAACGCACAGCACCGTGCCCTACGTGGCGTGGGGACTCAAGGACCCGAGCACCTTTCTGTTGCACGTGGACAAGTCAATTGACGTGAGCGTCGAGGCGCACGGCACCATCGAGTGACGCAAGGTTCCGTCGAGTGTTCTGGGCCGCGTAAGCACGGCTTGCGCAGCCCATCTAAACCGCTGCTTCCCTGATCCGTTTACCGGAATTGCCGGATGGCGTCCCAGACATAGAGGCCGACGATCGTGGCTGTAAGCACGCAGGTGGCGCCGGTCATGAAACGGACGAGGGGCTGGATGCGCGTGACCTTTTTCACGATCAGCAACTGCTCCTTTTCGTGGTGCCCCGAAGCCTCATCCAGAAATATCTGGTCTTCTTCGTAGCGGGTGATAGTTCCACGGTAGGCGAGAAGCACCAACAGGATTGCTGTGACTCCGGCCCAGACGATCCACAAAACAGGCATGATGCTCATAGAGCACCTCATGGTTCGAATTAGAGCCGGCTCCTGATACCGAGCGGGTCTGGCGTGGCCAGGCTCGGGGGGTAGGAGGGGCCGTTCGCCGCAAATCATAGTCCTTTTGGGTCCAGCTTGTACACGGGCCGGTTCGCCGCCCTGGCAACCCAAGGCCCTGTTGCAGACTCCATTGCTTTGACCGACGGAGTCCACAGTGAAAGCCACCGCAACCATTGCCTCCCCTCTCTGCCTTAGCCTCTGCCTGGTATTCACCACTGGTTGCAGGTTCCACCACCCTACGGCGGAAGAGCGCGATCAAAAGCTGAAGCAGGATACGGCAAAAGCCACCATTAAGGCGCGGGAAGATGCACGCCTCGCCGTGGGCGAAGCCAAGGTGGCGGCTGACGTAGCCTCGCGCAAGCTTCACGCCATAGCCTCCGGGGTAAGAGAGGGCATGAAGAGCGACAAGCCCTCGGCCGCGCGCCTTAAGCCCGTGAATGTGAACCGCGCATCCACTGTGGAGCTTGCCGCGCTGCCGGGTGTCTCCGGTGCGCGCGCACGCAGGATTGTAGAAGGCCGACCTTATCGCACGAAGGCGCAGCTTGTCGACAAAGGAGTTCTCACGCAGGAGCAGCTCGACCGGCTCTCAGCGCGCATCACCGCGGACTGATTCAGCTTCAGCCAGCTAAGAACCAGCCGCACCCATCCGTCGGCTGGCGCATCTATTTACTAGCACCTCCGGTGAGGTCTAAACTAAGACACAGCGACACACCGGACAGCGTCCACTACGGGAGAGACTTACCAATGGCAACAGCGACCGCAACGCCTGAGACAACGCAGACCAGGACGCCAATCGTGCTGACCGAGACAGCCCAGGGCAAAGTACGCGAGATCATGGCGACCCAAGACCCGCTCCCAGCCGGACTGCGCATCGGCGTGGTTGGCGGCGGATGCTCCGGCTTTCAGTACTCCATGTCATTTGAGAACCAGGCAGGCATGATGGACAAGGTGTTCACCTTCGATGGACTGAAGGTGTTCGTGGATGCCACTTCGTTGATGTATCTGAATGGTGTCGTGGTGGACTACGTCGAAACCCTTGAGGCGGCAGGCTTCAAGTTCGAAAATCCGAACGTGAAGAACACCTGCGGCTGCGGTTCATCCTTCAACGTCTGACAGGTGAACCGCTCGAAACAGGACAAGGCCCCGCCCAGTCGCGGGGC
>CAYQYM010000311.1:0-3243 GCA_964421715.1 uncultured Acidipila sp. | reverse complement strand
GGATTGTGTCCCGCGTTATCGGCTGCTTTGGCTTTCTGGTCACTTTTGTTGCTCACTTTCCGGCTGCCGGATGGCTGCCGTCAGGGTGTCATGGGTTACTCGTGTCGTGCCGTCTTGCAGGTACCACGCCGTGGTGGCGAGGTGGGTGTGGCCGAGCAGCGCTTGCACTACGCGCAGGTCGCTGGTGACGCCATAGACTTGGCGTGCCAGGCGGCGGCGAAAGTCATGCAGGCGCAGGCTGGGCCGCAGGCCTGCAGCCTGCCGGGCACGCTGCCACTGCTGGTGCAGCCCGGAGGGGCTGAGTAGCCGCCCGCCGCGCAGCAGCGCCGTGTAGGGTAGCTCCCGGTTGCGCGTGTCCACCGAGGCCATCAGGGCCGCGACGCGCTTTGTCACCGGCAGGCTGGTTGTCGCGCACGGCTTGGTGGGCACGCGGGCGATGTCTCCGTCGAGATGGCAAGGCGCGAAGCGTAGCGCCGCGCCGGAGCGCATGCCCATCTCTGCGGCGCAGAGTAGGACAAAGCGCAGCGGGGGCGCAGCCACCGCGAGCGCTGCGTCTAGCTCCTCTGCCGTGGCCACCACCTGCCTTGGCCTCGGTGCTTTGGGCATCCGGATGGCATGGTGCATCTCCGGTGCTCCGTAGCGCTCTAGGAGCCGCGCCTCGCGCCTGAGTGCCGAGGCGAGGCAGTATTGGGTGTTGGCCGCGTAGTCTCGCCAGGCGGCTTGGACCGCAGCAAGGTGATGCGGCTTGAGTTCGCGCGGGCGGAGGTCGCCGACTGTGGCGATGAGCGCCTTGATGGCTGCTTTGCGCTGCTTGGTGTAGTGGCCCGCGAGGACTGGCCGGGCATAGATGGCCGTGATAGTCTGCCCGGCTTCGGAGGGTTTGCGGCTTTCTCTTGCGCCTCGTGGGCGAGGGCTGCTTTCTTGCTGGCGAATGCCTTGCGATGGCGCTTGCCGCTGGCGTCACGCCAGTCAGCGTAGTAGCGGTTGCCTTTCTGGAACAATGGTCACCTCATGGACACCCAGAACGGGGCAACCCGCTCTGCGGTGGGGTTTGAGGTGTTCACCAGTCTGCGGTTTAATCTTCCATTTCCTGCGGGGCCGGACTGCTTAGGGGCGGACATGGAAGGGCTGGAAGGACATATTCGGCAGGTCAGGGATCAGCTCTTCTGATCTGCCGGAATTCTTACGACGAACTCGGTGCGTCCCGGCTCACTCTGAAAGGTGATCTGCCCGGAAAAGCCGGCCGCCACGATGCGATGGGCGATGTCGAGGCCGAGCCCGGTGCCGACGCCAACCGGCTTGGTGGTAAAGAATGGCTCAAAGATATGGTCGCGCACCTCGGGCGGCATACCCGGGCCATTGTCCTCGATGGCTACGCAGACCATCTGGGCGGCCGTTCCAGTACGGTTGCTGGGCTCCCCCTCCAGCCACGTGCGCACAATGATGCGGCCTCCCTCCGGTGCTGCGTCGATGGCGTTATCCAACAGGTTGGTCCACACCTGGCTCAGGCCACCTCGGGTGGAGGCGATAAGCGGCAGACCCGGCGCGAAGTGCTTCTCGACGTGGAGCTGTTTGCTGCGAAACTTGTGGCCCAGGATGGTCAACGTGCCCTGGATGCTGTCATGCACGTCGATTGTCTGTTGCTTCTGCTTGCCGTCATAGGCGTACTTTTTGACGGCCGTGACCAGGTCCGTAACGCGGGTGATGCTCTCCTCGATGGTCGAGACCTGCTGCATGCTTGAGATCAGCGCCTCCAGCCAATTGAGTGCATCGGCCAGCAGGTCGCTGGGAAAGGCCGCGCGGGCGCACTCAATATCGCCGTGGTTCCAGCCGGCGGCGACAAGCGTGGGAGCCATGCGCCACGCATTCGAGACTCCAATCTCTTCCAGCCACTCGGTCAGGGCCTCTTCGGCATCGGACTGCTCGAGAGAGCTGAGAGCCGGTGCCTTGCAGGAGGTAAGCACCTGCTCCTGGAGATTGCTAAGGCAGGAGAGCTGCTCCGGGCTGAGCGAGCGCCTGGTCATCTTCAGGCTCAGGTGCTGCAGGGTGACCATGTTTTCGCGAAGCTGGGCAGAGGCGCGGCGCGCGGCCGATCCCGGGTTGTTCAGCTCGTGCATAAGGCCGGCGGCCAGCGTGCCCAGCGAGATCAGCTTTTCCCGGTGCAGCGTCTGCGCCTGGTAGGTTTCCAGCCGCTGCGCCATGTTGGTGAGAATGCGCGCGCGGATGAAAGGACAACTCGCCATCAGCGACCAGAAGCTGTCGCCGCCGATGCGCAGCACACGTACCGGCTTGAGGGCCTGCGTGTTTACCTGGACGGAGGAGTAGCCTGCAAGCAGCGGCACCTCGCCGAAGGTGTCCCCGGCCACATAGCGCAGGTGCAGCAGGCCTGAGCCGTTCTGCTCGCGCTTCTCGATCATGAGCTCGCCCTGCAGCAACACCCAGAAGGCGGGCTGGTTGCCGGGAAGGCCGGCTTCCCACAGGGATTCGCCCGGCTGTGCCTCGATCAGCTCCATTTCCCCCAGGCAGGCAAGATCGGCCTCGGTGCTCTGGGCGAAGAGGGGCACCTGGTTCAGCTCAGAAAATATGTCCCGCACGTGAATGTTTTGGCTTGCAATCATGCTCTCTGCCGATAACGCCTGCAAACCCGCTCGCAACTAAAACCGGGCCAGGTATTGATGCACGAACTGTACCGCGATGGACCCTTCACCCACGGCGGAGGCGGCGCGCTTGATGGAGCCGTGGCGGACATCGCCAGCCACGAAGACTCCAGGCGTGCTCGTCTCCAGCAGGTAAGGCTCCCTGTCTTCTTTCCAGATTCGCGGAAGCCTCCCTTCGATGCGCAAATCCGGCCCGGAAAGTACAAACCCGTTCGGATCGCGCATGACGCTTTCCGGCAGCCAGTCCGTATGGGGGGCTGCCCCGATGAAGATAAACAGGGAAGAGGCGGGCCGCACCGTCTCCTGGCCGCCGCTCACGATGCGCAGCTGCTGCAGGTGCTCCTGGCCGATGGCCTCGGTCACTTCGGCGCAGGTTTCAACCACGATGTTCGGCGTGTCCGCGATCTGGTCGATCAGGTACTGGGACATGCTCTTGACCAGCGAATCTGCCCGGACCAGCATCGTCACCTTGCGTGCATATTTCGAGAAGTGCATCGCCGCCTGGCCGGCCGAGTTAGCCCCGCCCACGATGAAGACCTCCTCATCGGTGCAGGAGATAGCCTCAGTGAGGGCTGCGCCGTAGTAG